>NZ_JBHXKA010000027.1:0-76895 GCF_042722885.1 Streptomyces sp. NPDC058401 | reverse complement strand
GTGCCGCAGTTCCCCCGGATCATCCGGGAACTGCGGCACGGCGTCTTTTCGTTGTCGGTGCGGGTCACTCCCGCGCGAGCGGCCCGACCGGTCCGGACCCACCCGTTCCACCCCGATGTGAGGTGTGGCACGATGCTGGCTCCCCGTCACCCTTCGCACAGGAGACACCCCGCGTGCCGCACAGCCCCGCCGAGCCGCCGCCGAGCACCCCCACCCCGGCGCACCACCGGGCCCGGCCCGTCCACTGGCTGGCCACCGCCACAGCCCTGGCCGCCGTCATAGCGGGCGCGGGACTCCTGCAACCCGACGCGGCCACCGGAGCCTCCGCGGACCCGGAACGCCCCACGGGCCAGGCGAGCCCGGACCACGGCCAACAGGCCGCCACCGCAGCCGCTCCCGACGCGCACGCAGTCACGTACCCCCTGGACTGCAAGGGCGCCCCGCAAGCCGTCACCGACACCGCCGAAGGCGACCTCGACGGCGACGGCCGCCCCGAAACCGTCGCGGCCGTCCGCTGCGACGCCGGCTCGGGCACCCCGCCGCACGCCCTCTACGTCCTCACCCGGGACCCGGCCGAGGGCGCACCGCCCCGCGTCGTCGCCACACTCCTCGAAGCCGGCCGCAAGCAGACCGCGACCGATCTCACCATCCGCGACGGGCTCGTCACCGCGAGCCTCCTCGGGTACTCCTCGCCCGAAGTGCCCCGCTACAGCCCCGACACCAAGCAGCTCGCCAAGTGGCGCTGGACCGGCGGAAAATTCCGCCAGGAGCTTACGGACTCGACCCCCACAGGTGTTTGAACCGTCACTCCGCGTCCGGACCGAAAACTTCGACCCTGTCCGAAACCCGCCTTACATGGATGCAATCCCCGGGACATTCCTTCGCGGAATCCACCACGTCCTGGAGCAGCACCAGCGGAACCGGAGTGGTCGCCCCCGCCTCCACGAGCAACTCGTCGGCAGGGCTCTTCACGTACGCCAGACCATCGATGTCCAGCTCGAACACCTCCGGTGCGTACTGCACGCAGATGCCGTCGCCAGTGCAGAGGTCCTGGTCGATCCAGACCTCGAGCGGCTCTCCGGCCACGCCCGCGGCACCCGCGTCCTGCCCTGTGGCCGACTCCTGCTGCACGGTCATATCTCCTGCCGTTCCCTGCTCTGAGTGATCCATCCCGGTCACACCCCGCGGCAAGTCGCACGAGCTCTGACGGGTGTTGAACAGTTCGACCTTACAACCGGCCGCTTCCCGAGTTCGATGGGTGGGTATTTCCTTGGCACGAGGGAGTACGCAAGGGTGAAGATCGGACACACCCCTACCGTCTTTGTGATCTAGGGGTTTCAATCACCACCAGCCCAGGTAGGGTCAGAAAGCGTCCAGCTCCCCTTGGAGGAGGTGAGGACCGTGGCAGCCCACGACGACGACATCAACCGCGGCATCCGGCCCGGGCGAGGGTCTGAGGACCCCGCCGGCCAGGTTGCCTATCTCGAGCAGGAAATCGCCGTCCTGCGACGTAAGCTCGCCGACTCTCCGCGACACACGAGAATTCTCGAAGAGCGGATCGTCGAGCTCCAGACAAACCTGGCAGGCGTCTCCGCACAGAACGAGCGGCTGGCGAACACCCTGCGCGAGGCCCGCGACCAGATCGTGGCCCTCAAGGAAGAAGTCGACCGGCTCGCACAGCCGCCGGCCGGCTTCGGAGTCTTCCTGCAATCGAACGAAGACGGAACCGTCGACATCTTCACCGGCGGCCGAAAGCTCCGGGTGAACGTGAGCCCCAGCGTCGAACCGGACGACCTCCGGCGCGGCCAGGAGGTCATGCTCAACGAGGCCCTCAACGTGGTCGAGGCCATGGAGTTCGAACGGGCCGGGGACATCGTCACCCTCAAGGAAATCCTCGAGGACGGCGAGCGCGCCCTGGTGGTCGGGCACACCGACGAGGAAAGGGTGGTGAGGCTCGCCGAGCCGCTCCTGGACGTCACCATCCGCCCCGGCGACTCCCTGCTGCTCGAACCCCGCTCCGGCTACGTCTACGAGATCGTCCCCAAGAGCGAGGTCGAAGACCTCGTCCTCGAAGAGGTCCCGGACATCGACTACGACAAGATCGGCGGCCTGGGCGACCAGATCGAACTGATCCGCGACGCCGTCGAGCTCCCCTACCTCTACCCCGACCTCTTCAAGGAACACGAACTGCGGCCCCCGAAGGGCATCCTGCTCTACGGCCCTCCCGGCTGTGGCAAGACGCTCATCGCCAAGGCCGTGGCCAACTCCCTTGCCAAGAAGGTCGCCGAAGTCACCGGCCAGCCCACCGGGAAGTCCTACTTCCTGAACATCAAGGGCCCCGAACTCCTCAACAAGTACGTCGGCGAGACCGAGCGGCACATCCGCCTCGTCTTCCAGCGTGCGAGGGAGAAGGCGAGCGAGGGCACCCCCGTCATCGTCTTCTTCGACGAGATGGAATCCCTCTTCCGCACCCGCGGATCCGGAGTCAGCTCGGACGTGGAGAACACCATCGTCCCCCAGCTGCTCGCCGAGATCGACGGCGTGGAAGGCCTGGAGAACGTCATCGTCATCGGCGCCTCCAACCGCGAGGACATGATCGACCCGGCCATCCTGCGCCCCGGCCGGCTCGACGTGAAGATCAAGATCGAGCGCCCCGGCGCCGAGGCCGCCAAGGACATCTTCGCGAAGTACCTCAAGGCCACCCTGCCCCTGCACACCGACGACCTCGGCGAGCACCAGGGCTCCACGGCCGAAACCGTCCACAGCATGATCCAGACCGTCGTCGAGCAGATGTACGCCGAAACCGAGGAGAACCGCTTCCTCGAGGTCACGTACGCCAACGGTGACAAGGAAGTCCTCTACTTCAAGGACTTCAACTCGGGCGCGATGATCCAGAACATCGTGGACCGTGCGAAGAAGATGGCCATCAAGGCCTTCCTCGAGCACAACCAGAAGGGCCTTCGCGTCGCCCATCTCCTCCAGGCTTGCGTGGACGAGTTCAAGGAGAACGAAGACCTGCCCAACACCACCAACCCCGACGACTGGGCCCGAATCTCCGGAAAGAAGGGCGAGCGGATCGTATTCATCCGCACCCTCGTCACCGGAAAGCAAGGCGCGGACACCGGACGTTCCATCGACACGGTGGCCAACACCGGTCAGTACCTCTGACAAAGCGGGCCGGCTGCGGATGCCCGGCAAGGGCACCCGCAGCCGACTGCTTTACCAAACGCTCTTTTCAGCCGGTGACAGGGCAAAGTCAATGACTGAAATGATCTCCCCACCAGCGCGGAGTGGTTCTAGGCTCTTCCATACCGCAGGTCGCGCAGTGCGGGGACGGGCACCGCACACGACGCACCGGAGCACCAGCGGTACTTGAGCGCCGCTCCCGAACGGGAGCGCCGCCGGGCAAGGAGGGCCGCATGACCGTACGGCGAGTAATGGGGATCGAGACGGAGTACGGGATCTCCGTCCCGGGGCACCCGAACGCCAATGCCATGCTCACCTCGTCCCAGATCGTCAACGCCTACGCGGCGGCGATGCACCGGGCGCGACGCGCCCGCTGGGACTTCGAGGAAGAGAACCCGCTGCGGGACGCCCGCGGCTTCGACCTCGCCCGCGAGGCCGCCGACAACAGCCAGCTCACCGACGAGGACATCGGCCTCGCCAATGTCATCCTCACCAACGGCGCACGCCTCTACGTGGACCACGCACACCCCGAGTACAGCTCCCCGGAGATCACCAACCCGCTCGACGCCGTCCTCTGGGACAAGGCCGGCGAGCGGATCATGGCCGAAGCGGCCGTCAGGGCCGCCCAGCTCCCCGGGGCCCAGCCCATCCACCTCTACAAGAACAACACCGACAACAAGGGCGCCTCCTACGGCACGCACGAGAATTACCTGATGAAGCGGGAAACCCCCTTCTCGGACATCGTGCGCCACCTCACCCCCTTCTTCGTCTCCCGCCTCGTCTTCACCGGCGCCGGCCGCGTCGGCATCGGTCAGGACGGCCGCGAACACGGCTTCCAGATCAGCCAGCGCGCCGACTACTTCGAAGTCGAGGTCGGCCTGGAGACCACCCTCAAGCGCCCCATCATCAACACGAGGGACGAGCCGCACTCGGACGCGGAGAAGTACCGCCGCCTCCACGTGATCATCGGCGACGCCAACCTCTCCGAGATCTCCACCTACCTCAAACTCGGCACCACCGCCCTGGTCCTCTCCATGATCGAAGACGGCTACATCAACGTCGACCTCGCCGTGGACCAGCCCGTACGCACCCTCCACCAGGTCTCCCACGACCCCGACCTCCAGCACCTGATCACGCTGCGCAGCGGGCGGACGCTGACCGCCGTACAGCTCCAGATGGAGTACTACGAGCTGGCCAGGAAGTACGTGGAGGAGCGTTTCGGCTCCGACGCGGACGAGCAGACCAAGGATGTGCTGGCCCGCTGGGAGGACGTACTGGGCCGGCTGGAAACCGACCCGATGAGCCTGTCGGGAGAGCTCGACTGGATCGCGAAGCGGGAGATCCTGGAGGGCTACCGACGCCGGGACGGCCTCGGCTGGGACGCGGCCCGGCTCCACCTGGTGGACCTCCAGTACGCGGACGTACGGCCCGAGAAGGGGCTGTACAACCGCCTGGTGGCCCGCGGCAAGATGAAGCGGCTGCTCGACGAGACGGCGGTGGAACGGGCACAGAGCAAGCCGCCGGAGGACACCCGGGCGTACTTCCGGGGGCGGTGCCTGGAGCAGTACGCGGACGACGTGGCGGCGGCCTCGTGGGACTCGGTGATCTTCGATCTCCCGGGCCACGACTCCCTCCAGCGGGTCCCGACCCTGGAACCCCTGCGGGGCACCCGTGCCCACGTGAAGGAGCTCCTGGACCGCTGTCGCACGGCGGAGGACCTGGTCCGGGTGCTCTCGGGGCGGTAAGGCTTTCCGGTCCCCGGGGCGGGGGCTGAAAGGCCCCCGGCCCGGGAATCATGAAGACATCCGGACGTTATGAAAGTACCGGGACGGATGTCGGGCCCTCCTTGTAGGGTCCGACGTAGAGTCTGATCTTGAGGGATCCCGAATTCGCGGGGTCTTTCACGTGAGCGTGCGAACCGAGCGGGGTGAGCTACACATGGCGACCAAGGACACCGGCGGCGGACAGCAGAAGGCGCAGCGCTCGACCGAGGAGGTCGAGGAGGCAGCGGTCGAAGAATCGACCGACCTCAAGGAGCGACAGGAAAAGCTCTCGGACGACGTCGACTCCGTACTCGACGAAATCGATGATGTGCTCGAAGAGAACGCTGAGGATTTTGTTCGAAGCTTCGTTCAAAAGGGTGGTCAGTAGGGCCATTCTGCCTTCGAAATGAAGGTGGAGCTGGTGGGGTGGGGCCATGTCGACGGAATCGAAGTTGTGTCGTGGATGTGGTCTCCAGCAGCCGCTCAGCTCATTTGCGGCGAACCGCGCCACCAAGGATGGCTTGCAAGCCAGGTGTCGGGCATGCGTCGCGGCGTACGGAGCGGACCACTATCGCCGCCGTCAAGCCGAGAAGGGCAAGCACGTCTGGGAGAAGGTGGAGGTCCCGGCGGGGTGGAAGCAGTGCCGAGGGTGTGGGGAAATAAAGCCGCACAGCGAGTGGCACAAGAATGCGACCGCGCCTGACGGGCTCGCCACCTGCTGCAAACCCTGCAAAGCGGCCCGCGGGCGAGCAGGCCATCTCAAGCGGTCTTACGGCATCACCGAGGCCGAGCGGGACGCGATGATCGCGTCCCAGGGCGGGATTTGCGTGATCTGCCAAGAGAGTCCGGCAGAGCACGTGGATCACGATCATCAGACGGGTAAGGTCCGAGGCGTACTTTGCTTCGGCTGCAACGCAGGAATTGGGCAGCTCAAGGATCGGCCGGACGTCTTGAGGCGTGCAGCCGCTTACGTGGAAGGAAACCTGTGGAACCCAACACTCGTAGCACAGGGCGTCTACCGGCAGCCTTCCTGACGCCGGGGTCGTCGTCCTTCATGGACTTCTTGGGCGCGCACCAGCCCGAGATGCTCCCGGGCAACCGGAAGCTGCCCGACGGGGTCATCGAGGCGCCGCACGGGACGACCATCGTGGCCGCGACCTTCCCCGGCGGGGTGGTCCTCGCCGGTGACCGGCGGGCGACCATGGGGAACATGATCGCGCAGCGGGACATCGAGAAGGTGTTCCCGGCGGACGAGTTCTCCGCCGTCGGCATCGCCGGCACCGCGGGTCTGGCCGTGGAGATGGTGAAGCTGTTCCAGCTGGAGCTGGAGCACTTCGAGAAGGTGGAGGGGGCGACCCTCAGTCTCGAAGGCAAGGCGAACCGGCTGTCGACCATGATCCGGAGCAATCTGGGGATGGCCATGCAGGGCCTGGCCGTCGTGCCGCTCTTCGCGGGGTACGACGAGGCCAAGGAGCGGGGCCGGATCTTCTCCTACGACGTGACCGGCGGCCGCTCCGAGGAGCACGGCTATGCCGCGACCGGGTCGGGCTCGATCTTCGCCCGCGGTTCGATGAAGAAGCTGTACCACTCCAAGCTGACGGAGGAGGAGGCCACGACGCTGGTCGTCCAGGCGTTGTACGACGCCGCCGACGACGACTCGGCGACCGGCGGCCCGGACCTCTACCGCCACATCTACCCCATCGTCACCGTCATGACCGACGAGGGATTCCGCAGGCTGACCGACGAGGAGTCCTCGGAGCTGGCCCGCAAGATCACGAACCGGCGGCTGGAGCAGCCCGACGGTCCGCGCGCCGCCCTGCTCTGACCCTCTGACCTCCTCGTCGTCCAGAAGAAAGGGACGGAAAGCCGGTGTCGACTCCGTTCTACGTGTCACCCCAGCAGGCCATGGCCGACCGGGCGGAATACGCCCGCAAGGGCATCGCCCGCGGTCGGAGCCTTGTTGTGATCCAGTACGCCGACGGCATCGTGTTCGTCGGTGAGAACCCGTCCCGTGCGCTGCACAAGTTCAGCGAGATCTACGACCGGATCGGCTTCGCGGCCGCCGGCAAGTACAACGAGTACGAGAACCTGCGCATCGGTGGTGTGCGGTACGCCGATCTGCGCGGATACACGTACGACCGTGACGATGTGACGGCCCGTGGGCTGGCGAACGTCTACGCGCAGACGCTCGGCACGATCTTCTCGAGTGCGGGGGAGAAGCCGTACGAGGTGGAGCTGGTGGTGGCGGAGGTCGGTGCGACCGCCGCGGGCGATCAGATCTACCGGCTGCCGCACGACGGGTCGATCGTCGACGAGCACGGGTCCGTCGCCGTGGGTGGCAACGCCGAGCAGATCAGTACCTATCTCGATCAGCGGCACCAGGACGGGATGACCCTGTCCGAGGCGCTGAAGCTGGCGGTGCAGGCGCTGTCGAGCCAGGCGAACGGTACCGACAAGTCGATTCCGGCGGAGCGGCTGGAGGTGGCGGTGCTGGACCGTACGCGGGCCCAGCAGCGCAAGTTCAAGCGGATCCGTGGCCGGCAGCTGTCGCGGCTGCTGGAGGCGGACGTTCCGGCGGCCGCTCAGGCGGATGCCGTGTCGAACGACGAGGCTCCCGAAGAGGAAGCCGAGTAGTCGTAAGTAGTGATGGGTGAGTGCCCCTGACCTTCGGGTCGGGGGCGCTTTCGCGTTTCCGGGGCTCAGGCGCGGGGGGCGGGTCCCGTGGAGTCGCGGACGACGAGGTGGACCGGGATGTCGACGGGGGTCCAGGGGGTGCCTTCGAGGACGGCGAGGAGGGCGGTCATGCCCTGTTCGCCGACGCGTTCGGCGGGGAGGTGGACGGTGGTGAGTTCCGGTTCGACGGCGGTGGCGAGGGCGAGGTCGTCGAAGCCGGTGACGGAGAGGTCCTCGGGGATGCGCAGGCCGAGGCGGCGGGCGGCTTTGCAGGCGCCGGCGGCGAGGATGTCGTCGTCGCAGACGACGGCGGTGGGGCGGCGGTCCGCGGGGGTGTCCAGGGCGCTCTCCATGGCCGTACGGGCGGCTTCCACGCTGAGGTGGGCCCGTACGGTGCGCAGCTCGGCGGGGGGCGGCAGGAGGGCGGCCAGGGCGTCGGCGCGGATGTCGAAGGTCCAGGAGTCGATGGCGGAGGCGAGGTGGAGGAAGCGGTGGTGGCCGTGGTGGAGGAGGTGTTCGGCGGTTTGGCGCATGCCGTCGGCGATGGCGAGGTTGACGTGGGCGTGTGCGGTGTCGGCGGTGGGGTCGCTGTCGAGCATGACGAGGGGGAGTCCGTCGCCGCCGAGGGCGTGGAGGGCGTCGGCGGCCATGGAGGAGGCGATGACTCCGTCGAGGGCGGCGCGGGCGGAGGCGAAGGGGTCGCGGGCGGGGCCGGTGCCGTCGGGGGAGGGGTAGAGGACGACGCCGAAGCCGTGTTCGGCGGCGATGCGGGCGGCGCCGGTGTAGACGCGGGCGAAGAATTCGTTGGTGAGGGCGGGGACGACGAGGAGGGCGGTGCGGGTGGAGCCGAGGCGGAGGTTGCGGGCGGCGAGGTTGGGGCGGTAGCCGAGGGTGGTGGCGGCTTCGCGGACCAGGCCGGCGGTGCGTTCGGAGACGCGGCCGCGCCATTTGTCGCCGAGGACGAGGGAGACGGTGGCCTGGGAGACTCCGGCGGCGGTGGCCACGTCGCGGCTGGTGGGTCTCGTCACACGGTGCTCCTGTAGTGCGAGGTCACGGGGGGTGTGGGTGTCGGGTGGGTGGACCGTCCGACTGTGGTCATGGTACGTATGACCGGTCACGTTATACGTATTACTTGGGTTACTCCCGGGCTGGGTTCCGGGCAGAAGGGGGCGGACATGGCCGCGGGTTACGCGGAGCTGCTCAGGACCCGGCATGCCGCGAGGCTGCTGGTGGGCACGCTCATAGGCCGGCTGCCGAACGGGACGGGGCCGATCGCGATCGTGCTGTTCACCCGGGCGGAGGGCGGCAGCTACAGCCTGGCGGGTGCGCTCGCGGCCGCGTACGGGGTGTCGAACGCGGTGGGTCAGCCGCTGCTGGGGCGGGCGGTGGACCTGTTCGGGCAGCCGCGGGTGCAGTTGCCGGCGGCGGTGGTGTCGGCGCTGGGCATGGTGTGGCTGGCGCTGGCCGGGACCGGTTCGGTGGGGGTGGCGTACGCGGCGGTGGTGGTCGCGGGGCTGTTCACGCCGCCGCTGGAGGGCGGGCTGCGGGCGCTGTGGCCGAGCGTGCTGGGCGGCAAGGAGGAGCGGGTCCATGCGGCGTACGCGATGGACGCGGTGGCCCAGGAGGTCATGTTCACGGTGGGGCCGCTGCTGGTGACGCTGTGCGTGGCGCTCTGGGATCCGTCGGTGGCGCTGCTGGTGCTGAACGGGATCGGGGTGCTGGGGGCGCTGTCGGTGGTGGTGTCGGAGCCTTCGCGGACGTGGCGTTCGGAGCCGCGGGAGGCGCACTGGCTGGGGGCGCTGCGGTCGCCGGGTCTGCTGGCGTTGCTGGGGGCGTTCTTCTTCGTGGGGACGGCGCTGGGGTCGATCACGGTGGCGGGTGTGGCGTACGCGGACGAGCACGGTGGTCAGGCGGTGTACGGCTGGCTGATGGCGGCGCTGGGTCTGGGCGCGCTGTTCGGTGGTGTGCTGTATGGGGCGCGGCAGTGGGCGGGTGCGCCGGAGCGGCGGCTGCGGTTGCTGGTGGCGTTGCTGGCGGTGTGTTACCTGCCGTTGATGCTGGTGCCGGGTGTGGTGGCGATGACGGGGTTCGCGGCGCTGGCGGGGGTGTTCCTGGCTCCGGCTCTGGCGTGTGCGTTCATCGTGGTGGACCGGCATGCTCCGGCGGGCACGGTGACGGAGGCGTTCTCGTGGCTGGTGACGTTCTTCGGGGTGGGTGCGGCGATCGGTACGGCGGCGGCGGGTCCTTCGGTGGAGGCGGGGGGTACGGCGGCGGGGTTCGCGGTGGCGAGCGTGGCGGGGGTGGCGGCGCTGCTGGTGCTGACGGTGACTCAGCGGGTGCTGGCGCGTCCGGGTGCGAGTCGTGCGGTGGCGGGTTCCGTGCCGGGGCGGGCGGCCGGTTCGGCCGAGGCGCCGGCTGCGGGTCCGGCCGCGGGTTCGGCTGCGGGTTCGCCCGAGGGCTCGGCCGCGGGTTCGGCGGGGCCGTTGGAGGGCTCTGCCGAGGCCTCGGTGACGGGGTCTTAGGCGGGGCGGTGGGCACGTGGGGGGCGTGCGGCAGCGGCGTGGCGGGCGTGCGCGGGGGTGGCCGCTCGGGAAAATGATCGAAACGGCGGCTGCGAACTCGGTTTCAGAACAGAGCAGAAGGCGTAATGTTCAGTCATGGACCGCCGCATTTTCGGGCTGGAGAACGAGTACGGCGTCACGTGCACGTTCAGGGGACAGCGCCGACTGTCTCCTGACGAAGTGGCGCGCTACCTCTTCCGCCGTGTTGTGTCATGGGGCCGCAGTAGCAATGTCTTCCTGCGGAACGGCGCCCGCCTCTACCTCGACGTGGGTTCGCATCCGGAGTATGCAACTCCCGAATGCGACAACCTGATCGAACTGGTCACCCACGACAAGGCCGGCGAGCGCATTCTCGAAGGCCTGCTCGTCGACGCCGAACGCCGCTTGCACGAGGAGGGAATCGCGGGCGACGTCTATCTGTTCAAGAACAACACCGACTCGGCGGGAAACTCGTACGGCTGCCATGAGAACTACCTGGTGGCCCGGCACGGGGAATTCTCCCGGCTGGCGGACATTCTGATCCCGTTCCTCGTCACGCGGCAGCTGATCTGTGGTGCGGGCAAGGTGCTGCAGACGCCGCGGGGTGCGGTCTACTGCGTGAGCCAGCGGGCCGAGCACATCTGGGAGGGTGTCAGTTCGGCCACGACGCGTTCGCGGCCGATCATCAACACGCGCGACGAGCCGCACGCGGACGCGGAGCGCTACCGGCGCCTGCACGTGATCGTGGGCGACTCGAACATGTCCGAGACGACCATGCTGCTGAAGGTCGGGGCGACCGATCTGGTGCTGCGCATGATCGAGGCGGGCACGGTGATGCGGGACCTGACGCTGGAGAACCCGATCCGGGCGATCCGTGAGGTCAGCCACGACATCACGGGTCAGCGCAAGGTGCGCCTCGCGAGCGGGCGGGAGGCCTCCGCGCTGGAGATCCAGCGGGAGTACTACGACAAGGCGGTGGACTTCGCGGAGCGCCGGGGCATCCGTGAGGGTGTCGTGGACCAGGTGCTGGAGCTGTGGGGCCGGACGCTGGACGCGATCGACGCGCAGGACCTGGACCGGATCGGGACCGAGATCGACTGGGTGATGAAGTACCAGCTGATCGAGCGGTACCGGGCGAAGCACAACATGACGATGTCGAATCCGCGGGTGGCTCAGATAGACCTCGCGTATCACGACATCCACCGCAGGCGCGGGCTGTACTACCTGCTGGAGCGCAAGGGGCAGGCGGCGCGGATCTGCAACGACCTCAAGATCTTCGAGGGCAAGTCGGTGCCTCCGCAGACGACGAGGGCGCGGTTGCGGGGTGATTTCATCCGTCGTGCGCAGGAGCAGCGGCGGGACTTCACGGTCGACTGGGTGCATCTGAAGCTGAACGACCAGGCGCAGCGCACGGTGCTGTGCAAGGACCCGTTCCGGTCGGTGGATGACCGGGTGGAGAAGCTGATCGCGGGGATGTAGGGCGCCGATTCGCGCCGTGTGACATCGCACTGATCTTGGCCAGGGCCTCGTACGGATCTCGTACGGGGCCCTGTCCACGCCTTAGAGTGGCGACGACCTATGTGCCGTCTGAGATCTGAGGAACACGTGCGCCGACTTGCCGGCCTGCTTGTCGTACCCCTTCTGCTGCTGTCGACAGCGGCGTGTGGCGACAGCGGCTCCGACTCCGCCGAGATGAAGAACGGGGCGCCCGCGATCACCAAGGGCGCCAAGTTCGGTGAGACCCCCACCCTTGCGAAGGGTTCGGGCACCCCGCCGAAGGAACTGAAGGTGGTGACCGTCAGCGAGGGCGATGGCCCGGCGCTGAAGAAGGGCGACATCGCCCAGGTCAATTACCTCGGCCAGGTCTGGGACGGCAAGGAGCCGTTCGACCAGAGCTTCGGCAAGGGCAAGCCGTTCGACGTGACCATCGGCGCGGGCCAGGTCATCAAGGGCTGGGACCAGGGCCTGGAGGGCAAGAAGGTCGGCAGCCGCCTGGAGATGGTGATTCCGCCGGACCTCGGTTACGGCGAGCAGGGCTCGGGCGAAAAGATCAAGGCGAACGCCACGCTGGTGTTCGTCGTGGACATCGTCAAGGCCACCAGCGTCCCGGTTTCGGCCACGGGCAAGGAGGTCCCGCAGACGGACGCCGCCCTGCCGAAGGTGGGTACGAACACGGACGGCAAGGAAGTCGCCGTGACCGTCCCGAAGGACGGCACCGCGCCGACGAAGCTCGTGTCGAACTACGTGCTGGAGAGCGGCGACGGCGCTGTCGTGAAGGACACCGACAGCGTGGTGGTCAAGTTCCACGGCAAGACGTGGAAGGACGACAAGACCTTCGAAAGCACGTACGCCACGGACACGTCGGTGACGTGGCCGCTGACGGAGCTCTCGGTCAAGGGTCTGAAGGACGGGATCGTCGGCAAGAAGGTCGGCAGCCGCATCCTGCTGGTCATCCCGCCGGACCAGGGTTTCGGTGACAAGGAGCAGGGCACCATCCCGGCCAACTCGACGCTGGTCTTCAGTCTCGACATCCTGGCCGTGGTGTAAGACTGTCCGGGTTGTACCCCTGTTCGTAAGTTTTTGAGGAGCAGTTCCGTGAGCAACAAGCCCGAGAAGATCGAGAAGCCCGAGATCGACTTCCCTGATTTCCCGGTCCCGGCGGACCTCGTGATCGAGGACGTCTGGGAGGGTGACGGCGCCGAGGCCAAGGCCGGTGCGCGCGTCTCCGTCCACTACGTGGGCGTGGCCTACTCGACCGGTGAGGAGTTCGACGCCTCCTGGGGCCGCGGCGCGCCGCTGCAGTTCCAGCTCGGTATCGGCCAGGTCATCTCCGGCTGGGACACGGGCATCCAGGGCATGAAGGTCGGCGGCCGCCGCAAGCTGGTCATCCCGGCCCACCTCGCCTACGGCGACCGTGGCGCGGGTGCTGCCATCAAGCCGGGCGAGACGCTGATCTTCGTGTGCGACCTGATGGGCGTCTGATCGGTCCGCTGTGAAGCGTGTGGGGCCCCTGCCTTCGAGGCGGGGGCCCTCGCTTTTGCCCAGGACGGCCGGGGCGGTACGGTCAGCGGTCACGAGGGTGTACCGGGGACACGACTCGAAGGTCTGGAAGGGCGGATGGGCGTCGATGGCGATTGCCAAGGCCGAGCGGCTGATGAATCTGGCGCTGTGTCTGCTGGGGACGCGCCGGCCGCTCAGCAAGCGGGAACTGCGCGGTTCCATCGAGGCCTACATGGAAGCCGGGAACGACGAGTCCTTCAACCGCATGTTCGAGCGGGACAAGGACGATCTGAGGGAGCTCGGGCTGGTCATCGAGACCGTCGAGAACCTGGAGGGCGACACCGGCTATCTGGCCCGGCGTGATTCCAACCGGCTGCCGCCCGTGGCGCTGGACGCCGAGGAGGCCGCGGCCCTGGGGCTCGCCGCCAAGGTGTGGCAGCAGGCGCGGCTCGCCGGTGCGGCCAGTGGGGCCCTGCAGAAGCTGCGGGCCGGCGGCATGCCGGAGGCCTCGGACCCGTACGAGGGCCAGCACAGTGCGATCGAGCCGCGGATCCCGGTGCACGAGGCGGCCTTCGAGCCGCTGATGCTGGCCTGCCGCGACCGCCGTCCGGTGGTCTTCGACTACCGCAAGTCCACCGCGGCCCGGCCCGAGACCCGGCAGGTGGAGCCGTGGGCCCTGGAGTGCTGGCGCGGCCACTGGTACCTGGCGGGCTTCGACCGCGACCGCGGGGCGGAGCGCGTGTTCCGGCTCTCCCGGATCACGGGCAAGGTCCGCTCGCGGGCGGCCAGGTACACCGCCGAGGTCCCGGACGTGGTGACGGTGCGGGAGACCGTGGCGAGCTGGGCCGGGGAGAGCGCGGAGCGTTCCGCGCTGATCCGGCTGCGGGCGGGGGCGGGCTATCCGCTGCGGTCCAGGGCGACGGCGGTGCGCGAGGGGGCCGGCGGAGCGGGCTGGGACGAGCTGGAGATCCCGTACGGGCACGGGCTGGACGCCTGGCTGGTGGAGTTCGGCCCCGATGTCGTGGTGCTGGAGCCGGCCGACCTGCGGGCGGACGTCGTGGACCGGCTGCGGGCCGTGGCCAAGGGCTGACCCGCCACGGCGCGCAGCCGCGCGGGAGCGGGTGGACCGGGCAAGATCATTGAGCAACGCCCTGAGGGGGAGACGTACCAGCATGGCTGCCAACGCCATCGACCAGACGCGCCGGATGCTGTCCCTGGTGACGTACCTGCGCGAGCGCCCGGGTGCGCACGTCGCGGACGTGGCCCGGGCCTTCGGGATCACCGAGGACGAGCTGATCTCGGACCTCGACGTGCTGCCCATGTGCGGGACCAGTTTCCGGGGCGGCGACCTGCTCGACATCGACACCGACGGGGAGCGCATCTGGTGGCGCAACCCCGATGCCTCGGGGGAGTCCACCGCCGAGCCGCTGCGGCTGGCGGCCGACGAGGCGACGGCGCTGCTGGTGGCCGCGCGGGCGGTGGCCACGCTGCCGGGGCTGCGCGAGGGCGACCGGCAGGCCCTGCTGCGGGCCACCGCCAAGCTGGAGGCGGCCGCGGGCGAGGCGGCCGGGGCCAGTTCCCGGCTCTCGGTGACCTTCGAGTCCGAGGGCGGGGTCTTCGCCGACGTGGACCGGGCCATCGCCGAGCAGCGCCGGCTGTGGCTGCGCTACTACTCGCCGGCGCGCGACGAGCTCACCGAACGCAAGGTCGACCCGATCCGGCTGTTCGCCGTGGGGCACACGTACATGGAGGGGTGGTGCCACCTCTCCGAGGCCCGGCGGACCTTCCGCCTGGACCGGGTGGCGGAGATCCGGCTGCTCGACGAGCGGGCCGATCCGCCCGCCATCGAGCCCCGGGACCTGTCCGAAGGGCTGGTCCAGCCGGCCGCCGAGGATCCGGAGGTCGTGGTCGAGGTCGGTCCGGGCGGGCGCTGGGTGGCCGAGTACTACCCGCACGACAGTGCCGAGGAGCTGCCCGAGGGGGGCCTGCGGATCACCCTGCGGACCCCTGACCCGGGCTCGCTGCGGCGCCTGGCCCTGCGGCTGGGCCGCGAGGGGCGGATCGTGGCCCCCGTGGAGCTGGCGGACAGCGCCCGCCGGGCGGCCCGGGAGGCGCTCGCCGCGTACGAGGGCGGGGCGGCCGGGGACGCGGAGCGCGCCGGGGACGGGGAACAGGGCTGAGGGGCCGAGGGGGGATCCGCGCGATGTCGGTCGCGTTCAAGGCGTCCTGTCCCGACTGCCGGGCCCGCTTCGAGCTGGACGCGGGCGCCCTGCGCCTCGCCATCGGCGGCAGCAGTCGTACGACGTTCTACTCCTTCACCTGTCCCGAGTGCGGGGCTCCGGTCCGCAAACCGGCCGGGGAGCGCATCGTGGAACTGCTGACCGGTGGCGGCGTGAGCACCCTGCGCAGCGTGTGAGGCGGCCGGTGGCCTAGGCTCGTCACATGCTGTGGCCGATGTTCGCAATCGCTCTGGGTTTCCTCGGGCTCGCCGTCCTCGCCGTGCTCGCGGTGCGGGTCTTCGTGGAGGTGCGCCGGCTTTCCGTGCAGGTCTCGGACGCCGGCCGCCGGATCGCGGAGGCCTCCGCCGACCTGGAACGGGCCGCTACGGGCCTGGCCAGGGCCGGGCGCTCCGTGCGGCCATAGCCATCCCCGGGCAACCGTCGTACTGTCTGACCACGCAAGCGGTGATGCCCCAGGGCATTGCCTCGCGTTAACCCCCGGGGGTTACGATCCTTGTCAGAACGGCTTTACCGATCGCGGTCAGAGCCGTCTTGACTACCACAACCAGCCGTTTCGGTGAGAAGGAAGACACACATGATCGGCAACCTGAAGCCCCTCGAGATCCTCCTGATCGTCGCCGTGATCTTCCTGCTGTTCGGTGCCAAGAAGCTTCCCGACATGGCCCGCTCGCTCGGCAAGTCCGCCCGCATCCTCAAGAGCGAGGCGAAGGCGATGAAGAAGGAGGGGGAGGCGGAGGACGCCGCCACCGCCGCTTCCGTCGCCGACCCGGCCCCCCAGCAGCAGGCCACGGCCCCGCGCACGATCCAGGCCTCGCCCGGTGACGTGACCAGCGCCCGCCCCGTGAACGAGCCCAACCACACCACGCAGGGCTGACGGCGGCCGGTCTTCCGGTCGCGCCCGCATCAGTCAACTGCAACGAGACAAGGGACGTGGGTTGCTCAAGTCTGCCCGCAAGCAGGAGAAGCTGGACAAGAAGGCGAAGGACGCCGAAGGGCGGATGCCCCTTGTCGAGCACCTGCGTGAGCTGAGAAACCGGCTGATGAAGGCGGTTCTTGGGATCCTCGTGATCACGATCGTGGCCGCGTTCTTCTACAAGGACCTCATCGACTTCATGATGAAGCCGATCCTGGACTCCGTCGGCTGTGCCAACGGCGTGGTCGCGCAGCGCAACGGGAAGCCCTGTGCCGCCATGACGGTCAACGGCCTCATCGCGCCGTTCTCCATCGCCCTGAAGGTCTCCCTCACCGCAGGTGTGGTGCTCTCCGCGCCGGTGTGGCTGTACCAGCTGTGGGCCTTCGTGGCCCCGGGGCTGCACAACCACGAGCGCAAGTACGCCGTGGGCTTCGTGGCGGTCGGTGCTCCGCTGTTCGGTGCGGGCGCGGTCCTCGCGTACAAGGTGCTGCCGCAGACCGCGGTGATCCTGCTGGAGTTCACCCCCGAGAACGCGAGCAACCTGCTGCCGGTCGACGACTACCTCGACCTGATCACGCGCATGATCGTGGTCTTCGGCCTGGCCTTCGAGCTGCCGCTGCTGCTGATCCTGCTCAACGTCACCGGGGTGCTGACCGCGAAGCGGCTGGCGAGCTGGTGGCGGGCGATGGTGCTGGGCATCACGATCTTCGCGGCGTTCGCGACGCCCACCGGTGACCCGCTGACGATGCTGGCGCTGGCCGCGCCGATCGTCGCCCTGTACTTCGTCGCGCTGCTGGTCTGTTACCTCAACGACCGCCGGCGGGCCCGGAACAACCCCGACGCGGGCCTGGACGACGACGAGGCCTCCGAGGTGGACCTGACCCCGGCGACCGTGGGCGCGGTCGAGCCCGTGGCGGCTCCGGGCACCCTGCCCGAGCAGGCCGACGGCGGACGCCAGCGGATCAACGGCTACGACGACGCCACCTGATCGACGCGGGCCGTCCCCGGCGGGTACATTCCCGCGGGTGAGTGCTGAGATCACCCTCCTCGTCAATCCCACCGCCGGAAGCGGCCGGGCCGCGCACGCCGCGCAGCCGGCCGCTTCCGCGCTTCGTGACGCCGGTTTCTCGGTGCGCAGCGTCGTCGGGGCCGATGCCCCCGACGCGCTGGCCCGGCTGCGCACCGCGGTGCGCGAGGGCACCGGAGCGGTGATCGCGGTCGGCGGGGACGGGCTGGTCTCCCTCGCGCTGCAGGCGCTCGCGGGCACGCTGGTGCCGCTCGGGGTGGTCGCGGTGGGCACCGGAAACGATTTCGCGCGCGCGATGGGGCTGCCCGTACGGGAACCCGCGCGGGCGGGCCGGCTGGCCGCCGAGGCGCTCAAGGAGGGCCGCCTGCGCGAGATCGACCTCGGCCGGGTGGCCGGGTCCCTCGATGGGGGCGGGGACGGTGCGGGGGCCGGCGACGGCTCCGGCGGGACCTGGTACGGGACCGTGCTGTGCTCCGGCTTCGACTCGCGGGTCAACGACAGGGGCAACCGGATGCGGCTGCCGGCCGGCCGGTTCAAGTACGACCTGGCGATGGCGCTGGAGCTGGCCGCCTTCCGGCCGTTCCCGTACCGGATCACCCTGGACGGCGGCGCGGTGCTGGAGACCGAGGCCACCCTGGTGGCCGTCGGCAACGGCTCCTCCTACGGCGGCGGCATGCGGATATGCGCGGACGCCGTCGTCGACGACGGGCTCTTCGACGTCACGGTCGTCGGCGACTGCAGCCGCACCACCCTGCTGAAGGTCTTCCCCCGGGTCTACAAGGGCACCCACCTCGACCATCCGAAGGTCACCGTCCACCGGGCCGCGAAGGTGACCCTGGAGGCGGCCGGCATCACGGCCTACGCGGACGGCGAGCCGCTGGGTCCCCTCCCGGTGACCGCGCAGTGCGTCCCGGCGGCGCTGCGGCTCCTGGCGTAGGACGTCCGGGCCCGCGCAAAAGATCGCGACTGTTGTCAGGGGTGGCGGGTAGGCTCGAAGACAAGATGACCGAAGAACTTTCTCCCGCCGAGCGGTACGCCGCTGCCCGGATCCGCGCCGCCGAAGAGAAGATGGCCCTGGCGCCCTTCCGCGCGATGTACGAATTCGACCTGGATCCCTACCAGATCGAGGCCTGCAAGGCACTGGAGGCCGGCAAAGGCGTCCTAGTCGCCGCCCCGACCGGCTCGGGCAAGACCATCGTCGGCGAGTTCGCCGTGCACCTGGCCCTGCAACAGGGCCGCAAGTGCTTCTACACCACGCCCATCAAGGCCCTGTCGAACCAGAAGTACGCCGACCTCGCCAAGCGCTACGGCGCCGACAAGGTCGGTCTGCTCACCGGCGACAACAGCGTCAACGCCAATGCCCCGGTGGTCATCATGACCACCGAGGTGCTCCGCAACATGCTGTACGCGGGCTCGCAGGCGCTGAACGGGCTGGGCTACGTGGTGATGGACGAGGTGCACTACCTCTCCGACCGGTTCCGCGGAGCCGTCTGGGAGGAAGTCATCATCCACCTCCCCGAGTCGGTGACCCTGGTCTCGCTCTCCGCCACCGTCTCCAACGCCGAGGAGTTCGGCGACTGGCTCGACACCGTGCGCGGCGACACCCAGGTGATCGTCTCCGAGGAGCGGCCCGTACCGCTGTGGCAGCACGTCATGGCCGGCCGGCGGATCTACGACCTCTTCGAGGAGGGGTCCGACCACGGCGGCCGCGGTTCCGCGCGCCGCGAGGTCAACCCCGACCTGCTGCGGATGGCGCGCGAGGAGAACAGCAGCCGGTACAGCCCGAAGGACCGGCGGCGCGGAAAGATGGTCCGCGAGGCCGACCGCGAGCGCGAGCGGCGCTCCCGCGGCCGGATCTGGACCCCTTCGCGTCCCGAGGTCATCGCCCGGCTGGACGGCGACGGGCTGCTGCCCGCCATCAACTTCATCTTCAGCCGGGCCGGCTGCGAGGCCGCCGTCCAGCAGTGCCTGTACGCGGGGCTGCGGCTCAACGACGACACCGCGCGGCTGAAGGTGCGCGAGATCGTCGAGGAGCGGACCGCCTCCATCCCCACCGAGGACCTGCACGTCCTGGGCTACTACGAATGGCTCGAAGGCCTGGAGCGGGGCATCGCCGCGCACCACGCGGGCATGCTGCCCACCTTCAAGGAGGTCGTCGAGGAGCTGTTCGTACGGGGCCTGGTGAAGGCAGTGTTCGCCACCGAGACCCTGGCGCTGGGCATCAACATGCCGGCGCGCACGGTCATCCTGGAGAAGCTCGTCAAGTGGAACGGCGAGCAGCACGCCGACATCACCCCCGGCGAGTACACGCAGCTCACCGGGCGGGCCGGGCGGCGCGGCATCGACGTCGAGGGCCACGCGGTGGTGCTGTGGCAGCGGGGCATGGACCCGGCGGGCCTGGCCGGGCTCGCGGGTACCCGTACGTATCCGCTGCGCTCCAGCTTCAAGCCCTCGTACAACATGGCCGTGAACCTGGTCCAGCAGTTCGGGCGGCACCGCTCGCGCGAGCTGCTGGAGACCTCCTTCGCGCAGTTCCAGGCCGACCGCTCGGTCGTCGGGATCTCCCGGCAGGTGCAGCGCAACGAGGAGGGCCTGGAGGGGTACAAGGAGGGCATGACCTGCCACCTCGGGAACTTCGAGGAGTACGCGCGGCTGCGCCGCGACCTCAAGGACCGGGAGAACGACCTGGCCAAGCAGGGCGCCGCCCAGCGGCGGGCGCAGGCGGCCAGTTCCCTGGAGAAGCTCAAGCCGGGCGACATCATCCACGTGCCGACGGGCAAGTTCGCCGGGCTGGCGCTGGTGCTGGATCCGGGTGTGCCGGCCGGGCGGTCCAACGGGCACCGCGGGCACGAGTACACCGAGGGCCCGCGGCCGCTGGTGCTGACCGTGGAGCGGCAGGTCAAGCGGCTCGCCGGGATCGACTTCCCGGTTCCGGTCGAGGCGATCGAGCGGATGCGGATCCCCAAGACGTTCAACGCCCGTTCCCCGCAGTCGCGTCGGGACCTGGCGTCTCAGCTGCGGACCAAGGCCGGGCACATCACGGTGGAGCGGCACCGGGGCGGCCGGGCGGCCGCTGCCGACGACCGGGAGATCACCAGGCTGCGCACCGCGCTGCGGGCGCACCCGTGCCACGGCTGCGACGAGCGCGAGGACCACGCCCGTTGGGCGGAGCGCTACCACCGGCTGCAGCGGGACACGCGGCAGCTGGAGCAGCGCATCGAGGGCCGGACGAACACCATCGCCCGGACCTTCGACCGGATCCACGCGCTGCTGACGGATCTGGACTACCTGCGCGAGGACGAGGTGACCCCGCACGGGCGGCGCCTCGCCCGGCTCTACGGAGAGCTCGACCTGCTGGCGTCGGAGTGCCTGCGGGCCGGTGTCTGGGAGGGGCTGAGCCCGGCCGAACTGGCCGCCTGCATCTCGGCGCTGGTCTTCGAGGCGCGGCAGTCCGACGACGCGGTGGCGCCGAAGGTGCCGGGCGGCGCGGCGAAGGCCGCGCTCGGCGAGATGGTCCACATCTGGGGCCGGCTCGACGCGCTGGAGGAGGAGCACGGCATCAACCAGGCGGAGGGCGTGGGCCAGCGCGAGCCGGACCTCGGCTTCGCGTGGGCGGTGTATCAGTGGGCCTCCGACAAGAGCCTGGACGAGGTGCTGCGCGAGGCGGAGATGCCGGCCGGTGACTTCGTGCGCTGGTGCAAGCAGGTCATCGACGTGCTGGGTCAGGTGGCCGCCGCGGCGCCCGCCGCTTCGGCGTCCGCGTCCGCGGATTCCCCGGGGGGCGGCAGCACCGTGGCCCGCAACGCGCGCAAGGCGGTGGACGCGCTGCTGCGCGGTGTGGTGGCGTACAGCTCGGTGGGATAGCCGCAGTTGTAGGTTCCTCCAGGAGCGGTCATGGCCGGATCTCATCTCTTGCCATGATCGCTTCGGCATGTCCTGTGAGAAAATCAGGCCATGACTGGGGCAGCGGACGAGGGGCCGAGACGGGTCGGTCGGCCGCGCGCCGATCAGCTGAGACCGGCGAGCGGACGGCCGCCGCGCGAGGAACTCCTCTACGCGGCGGCCGAGTTGTTCACGGTCAAGGGGTACGCGGCCACCACCACGCGGGCCGTGGCCGAACGGGCGGGAATGCGCCAGGCCACGATGTACCACTACTTCGGCGGCAAGGAGGAACTCCTCGCCGAACTCCTGGAGTCCACGGTCGCACCCTCCCTGGAGCTGGCCCGCCGGCTGGTCCGGGACGCGGAACGCTCCGCGGGACGCCGGCTCTGGGAGCTGTGCCGCTCGGACGTGATGCTGCTGTGCGGGGGGCCGTACAACCTGGGCGCCCTCTACCTGTTGCCGGAGGTCGCCGGTGCGCGCTTCGCCCGCTTCCGCCGGATGCGCCAGGAACTCAAGGACATCTACCGGGAGTTGCTCGACGGAACGTGCGTCGGAGCCGAACTCGCCGATGACCGTGCCGGGTTGGTGCTCCGCAACGACCTCGTCTTCGGCCTCATCGAAGGCGTCATGCTGATCCACCGCTCCGATCCCGCGCGCCCGGTCGCCGCCTTCGCAGAGGCCACCGCCGACGCGGCGCTGCGGATCGCGGGCGTCGACCTCTGAGCGGAGCCCTCAAGCGGATTCCTCAAACAGATCCTTCATGCGGATCCCTCAGGCGGATCCCTCTTCCCAGCCGGGCCGGTCCTCCCAGGCCCGCAGGGTGCGGCCGCTCTCGATGCGGTGCGCGATCCCGGTGACGGGATCGGTGAACTCCAGGGTGCGGGCCAGGAGCTGGAGCGGACGCCGGTAGTCGTCGGGCGCCGGATCGCGGACCACCGGGTAGACCGGGTCGCCCAGGATCGGCAGGCCCAGGCTGTTCATGTGCACCCGCAGCTGGTGGGTGCGCCCGGTGTGCGGGGTCAGCCGGTAGCGCCCGGTGTCCCCCTTGACCGCGAGGAGTTCGGCCAGGGTCTCGGCGTTCGGCTCGGCGCCCGCGACCTCCGTCGCCGCCATCACCCCGCGGACCTTCTCGATGTGGCTGCGCAGGGTCCGGGGGAACTCCACCGCCGGGTCGTGGGGCGCGAGCGCCTCGTACTCCTTGCGGATCCGCCGCTCCTGGAACATCAGCTGGTAGGCGCCCCGGTCCTCGGGGCGGATGCTGAACAGCACCAGCCCGGCGGTCATCCGGTCCAGCCGGTGCGCGGGGCTCAGCGCGGGCAGGCCGAGCTCCACCCGGAGCCGGGCCAGGGCCGTCTGGAAGACGTGGCTGCCGCGCGGGGTGGTGGCCAGGAAGTGCGGCTTGTCGGCCACCAGCAGGTGCTCGTCGCGGTAGACGACCCCGATCGGGAAGGGCACCACCGGCTCGGGCGGCATGTCCCGGTGGAACCACAGGAAGCCGCCGGGCTCGTACGGGTCCTGCGGCCGCAGCACCCGGCCGCCGGGGCCCAGCACCCGGCCTTCGCGCAGCAGGCGGGCCATGGACTCCTCGCCGCGCGTGCCCTCGTAGCGTGCCGTGAGGTAGGAGCCGAGGTCCGGCCAGGTCCCGTCCGGGTCGGGGGGCAGCCGCATGCGGACCGGGTCGATGCCGGAGACCTGGGGCAGGGGCGCGTCGGGGATGTGGGATCTGCGCTTCACCGGGTACAGGCTATGCGGCCGGGTCGACCCTCACGGCACTAGCCGCCGGTGAAGGTCCCCAGGTGGTCGCCGTCCAGGTACTCGATGCGGACCGTGCGGTCGGCGGGGGAGAAGAACACCCCGGTGCGGCCGACGGCGTTCTCCCCGGCGGTCTCGTAGCTGAAGGTGTCCCCGTCGTAGTGGGTGAGGGGGAAGACCATCGGCTCCGGGCCGAGGGACAGGGTCAGTTTGCCCTCGCTCGTGGCCGCCACGGTCGCCTTGCCGTAGTAGGGGTTCTCGTAGGTGCCGGTGTACGCGGAGTCCTCCGCGGCCGGCTTCGCACCGGTGGGCGGGCGGGCGTAGTCGGTGGGGGAGCGGCCCTCCTCGTCGATCCGGGCGTAGAGGGCGCCGGTCAGGGCCAGCCAGTCGGTGGTCGCCTTCCCGTGTTCGGCGGTGTCGAAGAAGTCGGCGGCGACGGCGTCGGGGAGGCCGACGGGGGCGCCGTTGGTGAGGACGACGATGCCGAGCTTCTCCAGCGGGAGCATGCTGACGCTGGTGTTGGCGCCGAGCGCGAAGGCGCCGGAGTGGCTCAGGCGCAGGCGGCCCGCGTCGTCGTAGCCGACGTTCCAGCCCAGCCCGTAGAAGCCGGTGCGTCCGGTGGGGGAGGCGGGCGGCTGCGAGACGATCTCGGGGAGGTGGGTACGGGCGAGGGTGTCGGCGGGGATGATGCGCTTGCCGTCGAGGGTGCCGCCGGAGAGCTGGAGCCGCAGCCAGCGGGACATGTCGCGGGCGGTGCTGCTCACCCCGCCGGCCGGGGACTGGGCGTCGGGATCGCGGACGAAGCGGGGGCTCCAGGTGCCGTCCGCGTTCTTCACGTGGGTGGCCGCGTGGTCGGGGGAGTCGACGAAGGCCTTGAACTCGGTGCTGGTGTGCGTCATGCCGGCGGGCTTGAAGAGGGTGTCGGCGCTGAGCTTCTGCCATGTGGCGCCGCGGGAGCGGGCGAGGGCCTCGGCTCCGGCGGTGAACCCGAAGTTGGTGTAGGCGTAGCTCGCGCGGAAGGGGCTCAGGGGTGCCAGGCGCAGATGGTCGAGGACGTACGCCTGGTCGTAGCCGAGGTCTTCGAGGAGGTCGCCGGCGTGGTCGGGCAGGCCGCTGCGGTGGGAGAGCAGGTCGGCGGTGGTGACGTGGGAGGTCACCCACGGGTCCTTGAGGGTGAAACCGGGCAGTTCGGCGTGCCGGTCGAAGTCGGCGGGCTCCTTGAGGACCCCGGCGGCGACCGTGGAGGAGATCGGTTTGGAGAGCGAGGCGACCTGGAAGACGGTGTCGGGGTCCACCGCGGCCGGGTCGCCGACGCGGCGCAGCCCGAAGCCCTTGAGGTAGACCACCTTGTCGTCGTGGACGACGGCCACGGAGACGCCGGGGACCCCGGTGCGGCGCATCATCTCGGCGACGGTGGCGTCGAGGCGCCGCACGGCCGTGTCGACCTGGGCGTCGGTGAGCTGGGCGGTGGGCGCGGGCGGCGGGCTCGGGGCGGCGGTCGCGGTCCCGGTCGCGGCCAGGAGGGCGGCTGCTCCGGCTGCCGTGAATGCGCGGAGCGTACGCATGGGGCCATTGTGCCGCCGAACGGGTGGCACCGCCTCGCGTGGCCGTCCGCGGGGTCCGGCTCGGCCGCGGGATTCACCCCTGCCGCGGGATTCAACCCGGGGCCGTGGGATTCACCCCGGCCCGGTGTGCCCCGCCGCCGTACGGGGCTCCGCTGCCGCGCCCCCGGACCTGCCGGGGGCGTCGCTTCAGGACGCGGCGCCGGCCAGGGTGCGTTCCTGCTCGGCTTCGACCTGGGCGTTCCAGTCCCGCTTGATCGCGCGCCAGCCCTCGTCGGTCTCGCCCAGCCGCCAGTAGCCGGAGATGGACAGGCGCTCGCGCGGGATGCCGCGCTCGATGCGCAGGTGGTGGCGCAGGGTTTTGACGAAGCCGGCCTCGCCGTGCACGAACGCGTGTACGTCGGAGGAGGGGAAGGTCAGGGCCTGGACGGCCTCGGCCAGTGCCTCGCCGACCGGGCGGGAACCGCGGTGGATCCAGACCGGGGCGATGCCGTCGGGAGTGGTGATCCGCTGCTCGTCCTGCGGGCCCTCGACCTCCACGAGCGCGTGGACCCGGGCCCCTGCGGGCATCGCCTCCATCGCCGCGCCGATCGCCGGCAGGGCGCTCTCGTCGCCGACCAGCAGGTGCCAGCCGGCGGCCGGGTCCGGGGCGTAGGCCCCGCCCGGGCCGAGGAAGCGCACGAGTTCACCCGGCTGGACGCGGGCCGCCCAGGGGCCGGCCAGTCCCTCGTCGCCGTGGACCACGAAGTCGAGGGTCAGTTCCAGCTGGGCCGGGTCCCAGGCGCGCACCGTGTACGCGCGCTGGCGCGGCCACTCCTCGCGGGGGTGGACCGCCTTGATCCGGTCCAGGTCCCAGGGGGTGGTGTAGCTGACGCCGGCCGGTGCGAAGAGCAGTTTCACGTAGTGGTCGGTGAATCTGCCCGCACCAAATCCGGCCAATCCCGCACCGCCCAGCACGATCCGCACCATGTGCGGACTCAACCGCTCGGTCCGCACGACCACTGCGGTGCCGACCTTGCGGGCGCGTCCTTCTGCCACGACGTCTCCCTGACTCTCCGACCCTGACTCCGTGAAGCTTAGGATTACCTAAGTTAGCACCTCAGGGGCGGAGTGCGCTGCCCAGACGTTCAACGGCTCCACTCAGGCCCCACCTGTGTGCGAGGGCCGCGACCAGATCCGGCTGCGCGGGAACGGCCGGGAGCGCCGGGTCGAACTGCGGAAGCGGAACGTCCGAAGCGACCTGGACCACCTTCGGGGCCACCGCCAGATAGGGCCGGGATTCGTCCAGCCGCTTGCGCTGGGTGGGGGTCAGCTTCGACTTCGGGTCCTCGATCGCCGCGATGATCCCGGCCAGGTCCCCGTAGGCGTCCAGCAGCTTCGCCGCCGTCTTCTCGCCGATCCCGGGGACGCCCGGCAGGCCGTCGCTCGGGTCCCCGCGCAGCAGCGCCAGATCGGCGTATCCGGGGCCGTCCACCCCGTACTTCTCGCGGAGCCAGGCCTCGTCGGTCACCTGGAGGGTGCCCACGCCCTTCAGCGGGTACAGCACCCGGCGCTGCTTCGCGTCGTCGACCAGCTGGTACAGGTCCCGGTCGCCCGTGACGATGTCCACGGGGCCGGTCGCGCGGCCGGTCAGGGTGCCGATCACGTCGTCGGCCTCGTACCCGGCGACCCCCACCCGGGCGATGCCGAAGGCGTCCAGGGCCGCCTCGATGATCGGGACCTGCGGGGCCAGGGTGTCCGGGGTCTCCTCGACGTCCGGGCCGGTTTCCGTCTCCTGCGCGACCCGGTGGGCCTTGTAGGACGGGATCAGTTCCACCCGCCAGTGGGGCCGCCAGTCGGCGTCCATGCAGGCCACCAGGTCGTCGGGCCGGTGGTCCTGCACGAGGCGGCCGATGAAGTCGAGCAGGCCGCGGACGGCGTTGACCGGTGTGCCGTCGGGGGCCTTCACGGAATCCGGCACGCCGAAGTACGCGCGGTAGTAGAGGGAAGCGGTGTCCAGGAGCATCAGGCGTCGTGTCGTCGTCACGGTCACGATGATGCACTGAGGGCAAACGGAAAGTGGCGCGGGTACGGCCTCCTCTGCCCGTGAGCGCGAAACCGGGGCCGGTTGCTGCGTAAGGTGCTTACAGCACACCGATGTGCGATGTGCGACGGACCGGACCACCGGGAACAAGGCCACCGGGAACAAGGCCACTGGGAACAAGGGGAGGGCAGCCCCGCCATGGACGACAGGGACGGCATCGACGGCAAGAGCGGACGCGAAGCGTCGACCGGATCGGACGACAAGGAGCGGGATCGGGACAAGGACTCCAGGGAGCCGCTCCGGGTGGGCGTCGCCGTGCGCAAGAGACGCCGGGCCCTGCACCTGACCCTGGCCGCCGTGTCCGCGCGCAGCGGGCTGTCGGTCCCCTTCCTGAGCCAGATAGAGAACGAGCGGGCCCGGCCCAGCATGCGGTCCCTCGAACGGGTCGCCGACGCGCTGGAGACCACCGCCGTCGACCTGCTGGCCGCCTCCGACACCGCGCGCACCGTGGACCTCGTACGGGCGGGCGACGAGTCCGCGCTGACTCCCGTCCCCGGCGTACGGCCCCTCGTGCGCGGGCACCACCAGTTGCACGCCCTGGAGTTCACCGGGGACCAGGACGCGGGCCGCGAGTACCAGCACCGCAACGACGAGCTGATGTACGTGGTCTCGGGCGCCTGCCAGGTGGAGGCCGAGGGGCGGGCGTACCGGCTGGAGAACGGCGACGCGCTGTTCCTGTCCGGCGGGGTGCGCCACCGCTGGCGGGCCGTCACCGAGGACACCCGGATCCTGATCGTGGCGGTCGGCGAGCACATCCACGCGACCTCCGAGCCGCCCTCGCCGGGACACTGACCGGATGCGGGTCGTATCGCTGGTGCCGTCCCTGACCGAGGCGGTGGCCGTGAGCGCGCCCGGTGCACTCGTCGGGGTGACCGACTGGTGCACGCACCCGGCCGGCCTGCGGGACGCGGCGCGCATCGGGGGGACGAAGAACCCCGATGTACGGGCGGTCGCGGAGCTGCGCCCGGATCTGGTCCTCGCCAACGAGGAGGAGAACCGGGCTGCGGACCTGGCGGCGCTGCGGGAGGCCGGGCTGGAGGTGCTGGTCACCGAGGTACGGGACCTCCCGCAGGCCTTCACCGAGCTGGACCGGGTGCTGGTGGGGGCCATGGGGCTGGAGCGGCCCCGGTGGCTGGCGGAAGCGGAGGCCGCGTGGGCCCGCGTCGAGCCGGCCGCGGAGCCGCGGACGGCCTTCGTACCGGTGTGGCGCAGGCCCTGGATGGTGCTGGGCCGCGACACCTTCGCGGGGGACCTGCTGGCCCGCCTCGGCGTACGCAACGCCTACGCCGGGCACGCGGAGCGCTACCCGAGGATCCCGGCCGCCGAACTGGCCGCCGCCGGCTGCGGGCTCGTGGTGTTCCCGGACGAGCCGTACCGCTTTGGACCCGGGGACGGGCCCGAGGCCTTCCCCGGGATCCCGGCCGCGTTCGTCGACGGCCGCCACCTGACCTGGTACGGCCCCTCGCTGGCCGAAGCCCCGGAGGTGCTGGGGGCGGCCCTGCGGGCGGCGCTCTAGCAGGGCCTGCTTTGGCGGGGCCTGCTTTGGCAGGACCTGCTCCGGCGGGCCCTGCTCTAGCGGGGTGCGGCCAGCAGGCGGCCGGACCACAGGCCGCGCAGGGTGTTCGCGGCGGCCAGGAGCCAGGCGGTGACCAGGGCCAGGAAGAGGGCCGCGGCCAGCCAGGAGAAGGCGGCGAGACCGGTGTGCCGGGCCAGTCCGGCGGCGCCGGTGACGCAGGTGCCGACGGGGAAGGTCAGCGCCCACCAGGTCATCGCGAACCCCATGCCGTTCCGGGCGGCCCGCAGCAGCATCGCCGCGGCCAGCGCCAGCCAGAGCAGGGCGAATCCCATCACGGGGACCCCGTAGACCACCGCGAAGGCGGAGAAGGCGCCGGAGTACTGGCCGGCCATCGACTGGGGCGCCATGTCCGCGAGGGAGTTCACCGCGGTGGTCGACTGGCCGAGGGGGCCCAGGACCAGGAACAGGGTCGGGGTGAGGACCAGGGGCAGGGGGCCGTGGAAGATCAGCCGGCCGAAGATCAGGGGGAGCAGCAGCAGGGTGGCGAGCAGGCTCAGGCCGAACAGCGCGTAGCAGCCGAGCAGCATGGCCTCGCGGGCCTGGCCGGCGGGGAGGTGGGGGATGAGCAGGGGGCCGAGCGCGGCGGAGACCATGGGGGCGACCACGGGCAGCAGCCAGACGGGGGTGGCCTGGTGGGCCTCGACCTTGTGGCGGACCACCATCAGGTAGGGGATGGCCACGGCGGCGAGGAGGCCTGTGGCGGTGCCGGCGGTGAACAGGACGGTGTCCACGGCGATGGCCGCGGGGAGGCCGATGAGGTCCTTGCCGACGATCAGCGCGCCGCCGCCGACGGCCAGCAGGGCCATCGAGAGACAGCCGTAGAAGGGGGCCACGGCGGGGTCCAGGAGGTGGGCGCGGGCCTGGTCGCGGTGGTGGCGCCAGTGGCCGGCCCGGGCGGTCAGCAGGACCGCGAGGGCGGTGGCGGCCAGCACCCAGAAGATCTGGCAGACCACGCGCTGGCCGGGGAGCTGGTACGGGAGGGTCGCGCCGGCATTGGCGATGATCGCCGTGCCCATGACGGAGGCGTACCAGTTGGGGCCGAGGTGCCGCAGGGACGGGGCCTTGTGGGCCGCTGCGGTGGGGAGGGTCCCGGGGGTGGTGGGGCGGGGGCGTACGAGCGTGGTGGCCATGGGTCCAGCGTCCCGCCGGGCGGGGCCGGACGGCAGAGGGTCTCTTCCTATGAGGGCATAAACTGAAGTTATGGGTAATGGGAGCGGCAATGAGGAGTGGGTCGAGGGGCAGGTTCCCCTGGCGCACCGGGTCCCCGATCTGGGAGCCATGGAACTGCTGCTCGCGGTCGCGCGCGTGGGCAGCCTGAGCGCCGCCGCGCGGCGGCTCGGGATCACTCAGCCCGCCGCCAGCAGCCGGATCCGGGCGATGGAGACCCGGCTCGGGGTCGCCCTCGTGGACCGCTCCCCGCGCGGATCGACGCTGACCGCGGAGGGCGCGCTCGTCACGGACTGGGCCCGGCGGGTCGTCGAGGCCGCCGAGGCCTTCGACGCGGGCGCGCAGGCGCTGCGGGGCCGCCGCGACTCGCGGCTGCGGGTCGCCGCCAGCATGACCATCGCGGAGTACCTGCTGCCCGGCTGGCTGATCGCGCTGCGCGGGCAGCGGCCGGACACGGCGGTGTCGCTGCACGCGGGGAACTCGGCGGTGGTCGCGGAGCGGGTGCTCGCGCACGAGGCGGACCTCGGCTTCGTCGAGGGGCTGAGCGTGCCCGAGGGACTGGACTCGGTGGTCATCGCGCAGGACCGCCTCGTGGTGGCGGTGGCCCCCGGGCACCCCTGGGCCCGGCGCTCGCGCGGGGTGGAGCCGGCGGAGCTGGCGGCGACCCCGCTGATCCTGCGGGAACGGGGGTCGGGGACCCGGCAGGTCCTCGACGCGGCGCTGGCCGGGTGCGGGGGGCTCGCCGAGCCCTTGCTCGAACTGGCCTCCACCACCGCGGTGAAGGCGGCCGCGGTGAGCGGGGCCGGGCCGTGCGTGCTGTCGGAACTGGCCGTCGGGGACGAGATGGCGGGGCGGCGGCTGGTGTCCGTGCCGGTGCTCGGGGCGGGGCTGGAGCGGGAGCTCCGCGCGGTCTGGCCCGCCGGAGCCCGCCCGGCGGGGCCCGCCCGCGACCTCCTGGCGCTGACCCGCCGCTGACGCGAAGCCCGCCTGGGGAGCTGCCCTGCGGGGCGGAGTCCCCTACCCGCCCTTCGCCCGTTCCCCGGGCAGCGCCCGGACCCCCTTCTGGGGCTCCGCCCCAGACCCCGCGCCTCAAACGCCGGCGGGGCTGGATTTCCGGATCCAGGGCCTCAAACGCCGGACGGCTGGATGGGGCGGGGTCGGCTGGCGTGTTCGGAGGCTGCGGTGATCAGGGCGGACATGACGCGGGTGTCCTTGTCCAGTTCCGGGTGCCATTGGACGCCCAGGGTCCAGGGGGTGGGGAGTTCGATGGATTCCACCGTGCCGTCGGGGGCGTGGGAGGAGGCGATGAGGCCGCGGCCCAGGCGGTCCACGGCCTGGTGGTGGTAAGTGGGGACCTCGGAGACCTCCGGGACCAGGGCCGCGTACAGGGTGCCGGGGACCGGGGTGACCGGGTGCCAGGAGACCACGCCGGGGCTCAGCACGTGGCCGTCGATGTGCTGGATCAGGGTGCCGCCCAGGGCCACGTTCAGCGCCTGCATGCCGCGGCAGATGCCGAGCAGGGGGGTGCGGGAGGCGAGGGCGGCCGAGATCAGGGAGAGCTCCCACGTGTCGCGCAGGGTGGCCGCCGGTCCGGTGCGGGGATCGCGCGCAGCCCCGTACCGGACCGGGTCCACGTCCGGGCCACCCGCGACGACCAGGCCGTCCAGCCGGCTCAGCACCTCCGCCGCCGCCTCCGGTTCGTCCGGCGGGAGCAGGACGGCGGTGCCGCCCGAGGCCTGGACGAGCTCGTAGTACCCGGTGGGGATGAGGGCCGTCGGGACGTCCCACACCCCGTACCGGGTGGACTGTTCGACGTAGGTGGTGATGCCGATGAGCGGCCTGGGCACGGGGATACCTCCGGGGGACGGCGGGTGGGGATCAGTCGCGGGAGAGCTCGGCCTCGGCTTCCGCCAGCGCCGCGAACTCCTCCTCCGGAGCGGAGGCCACCAGGTGGTGCCGACTGTAGAACGCGAAGTAGGCGAGGGCGACGGCGTACACGGCCAGCGCGATGAACGCCGCGTCCTTGTCCACCAGGAAGGTGGCGACCAGGGCCGAGAGGGCCAGGACGAAGGCCACCGTGGAGGTCACGATGCCGCCCGGAGTGCGGTACGGGCGCTCCAGGCCGGGCTCGCGGCGCCGCAGGACGATGTGGGAGAGGGCCATGAGGGCGTAAGAGATGGTCGCGCCGAAGACCGCCATGTTCAGCATGCGCGGCCCGTTGCCGGTGGCGGCGGCCAGCGCGAAGCCGATGGCGCCGGGGATGAGCAGGCCCAGGTACGGGGCCTTGCGCTTCGAGGTCAGGGACAGGAAGCGCGGGAGGTAGCCCGCCCGGGACAGGGCGAACAGCTGGCGGGAGCCGGCGTAGATGAGGGAGAAGAAGGAGGCCACCAGCCCGGCCAGGCCCGCGTAGTTGACGAAGGTCTTCAGCCAGGAGAGGCCGAGGTCGCCCTCCAGGGCGACGACCAGCGGGTTGCCCGCGTCCTTGATGGCGTCCGCGCCGCGCGCACCGGTCGAGGCGAGGAAGGTGACCAGGGCGAGCAGGACCAGGATGCCCATGGAGATCGACAGGGCGCGCGGTACCGAGCGGACCGGGTCCTTGGCCTCCTCCGCGGCCAGCGGCACGCCCTCGACCCCGAGGAAGAACCACATGCCGAAGGGGAAGGCGGCCCAGATCCCGAGGATGCCCAGCGGCAGCCAGGAGCTCGCGCCGGCGGCGGTGGTGTCGACGGCGATGTTGTCGAGGTTGGCGGGGTCGAACTGGGTGAACGCGCCGACGGCGAAGACGACCAGTGCGATCACGGCGATGGCGGTGACGACCAGGGAGAAGCTCAGGGCTTCGCCCACGCCCCAGAGGTGGATGCCTATGAAGACGACGAAGCAGGCGAGGTAGACCGGCCAGCCCGAGGTGAGGCCGAAGAGGTTCAGGGACTCCACGTAGTCGCCGATGAAGATGGCGATGGCGGCCGGGGCGAGGATGTACTCGATGAGGATCGCGGTGCCGGTGAGGAAGCCGCCCCAGGTGCCGAGCGCCCGGCGGGCGAAACCGTAACCGCCGCCCGCGGTGGGCAGGATCGCCGACAGTTCGGCGAGGGAGTAGACCAGGCACGCGTACATCGCGCCCATCAGGACGGTGGCGATGGCGAGGCCGCCGAATCCGCCCTGGGCGAGGCCGATGTTCCAGCCGGAGAAGTCGCCGGAGACCACGTAGGCGACGCCGAGACCGGTGAGCAGTAGCCAGCCGGCGCTGCCGCGGCGCAGGGTGCGGCGCTCCAGGTAGCCGTCGCCGCCGTTCTCGGGGGTCCCGTTTCCGGGAGGCGTGGTCTGTTCGGGTACGGCTGCCAGCCGTGCGCCGGTGTCGTCGGCCATGTGCGCTCCTGCTGCCTAGGGCAATGGTTGTGGGGCGTACCTTTGCTGCTCGGGCGTGGCGGGCGCAAGACCCCTGCGTTAAACGGGGGTTACGAAAGGCTCTCGGCCGCCTCCGCGGGGCCGGCCCGCAGCCTCCCCGTCGCCTCCGGGAGGCCTCCCGGCCGGCCCCACGAGGCCTCCCGGCCCCCTCCGCGGGCCCCCGGCCGCCCCGGGTTCAGGTCAGGAACCCCCGCAGCAGCGCCGCCGTGCCGCAGCAGTGCTCGCGCATCACCTCGCGGGCCGCCTGCGGGTCCCGGTCCAGGACCGCCTCCACCAGCGTGCTGTGCTGCTGCTGCGAGTGCTCCAGGTTGCGCACCAGCAGCGGGATGCAGTCCAGCAGGTCGTTCACGGTGGCGCGGACGGCCGCGTACTGGGCCGTCAGGGTGGCGGATCCGGCGAGTTCGCACAGGGTGAGGTGGAAGAGCGTGTCCTGGCGGCGGTAGTCGGGCAGCGGGGCGTCGTGGGTGGCGGTCAGCGCGCCGAGCAGCCGGTCGGTGTCCCGCTCCGACAGGCCCTGGGAGGCGCACAGGCCGGCCGCCCCCACCTCCAGGACCTCGCGGAAGCGCAGCACGTCCTCGATGTCCACGCCCGCGACCCGGCGCCGCAGTTCCTCCTCCATGCCCCCGGCCGGGGTGTCGGGGCGGGGCAGGACAAACGTTCCGCCGTACCGTCCGCGCCGGGCCTCCACCAGGCCCTGGTCCTGGAGTACCTTCAGCACCTCGCGGAGCGTCACCCGGCTGATCCCCATCCGCTCGGCCAACTCGCGCTCCGGCGGCAGCCGTTCCCCGCCCGGCACCAGTCCGAGCCGGACCACCTGGAGGATCTGCTCCAGCGCCTCCTCGAAACCGTTCCCCGCCCGCACCTGCCGCAGCACGGGATTGAGCCGCCGGGCGGCCTCGTCCTCGCTCGCCGTATCGGTCATCTCGCCTCCTCCCCTTCCCAAGCAATGGTTCTATTCAATACCTTAGGCCCCCTCGGCTCACCGAAGGAGAGAATCCCGTGGTAGACCGCAAGCCGCCGCTTTCGCCCGAAGAGCTTCGTGTTCTCGTCGCGAGCGGTGAAATCGACACAGTGGTCCTGGCCTTCCCCGACATGCAGGGGCGCCTCCAGGGCAAGCGGTTCGCCGCACAGTTCTTCCTCGACGAGGTCCTCCAGCACGGCACCGAGGGATGCAACTACCTCCTCGCCGTCGACACCGACATGAACACCGTCGACGGGTACGAGATGTCCTCCTGGGACCGGGGCTACGGCGACTTCGCCATGCACCCCGACCTCGCCACCCTGCGCCGGATCCCGTGGAACCCGGGCAGCGCCTTCCTCATCGCCGACCTCGGCTGGAACGACGGCACGCCCGTGGTCGCCGCACCCCGGCAGATCCTGCGCCGCCAGCTCGAACGCCTCGGCGAACACGGCTACAAGGCGATGGTGGGCACCGAGCTGGAGTTCATGGTCTTCCAGGACACCTACGAGCAGGCCTGGAACTCCAACTACCGGGGCCTGACCCCCGCCAACCAGTACAACATCGACTACTCCGTCCTCGGGACCGGCCGCATCGAACCCCTGCTGCGCCGCATCCGCAACGAGATGCAGGCCGCCGGGCTGGTCGTGGAGTCGGCCAAGGGGGAGTGCAACCTCGGCCAGCACGAGATCGCCTTCCGCTACGACGAGGCGCTGACCACCTGCGACCAGCACTCCGTCTACAAGACGGGGGCCAAGGAGATCGCCGCCCAGGAGGGGGTCTCGCTCACCTTCATGGCCAAGTACGACGAGCGCGAGGGCAACTCCTGTCACATCCACCTCTCGCTCTCCGATGCCGACGGACGCAACGCGATGGCCGGTGAGGGGCCGGACGCGCACGAGCACGGCGGTATGTCGCCCGTGATGCGCCACTTCCTGGCCGGCCAGCTCGCCGCGCTGCGCGACTTCTCCCTTCTCTACGCCCCGAACATCAACTCCTACAAGCGTTTCCGGCCGGGATCCTTCGCGCCGACCGCCGTCGCCTGGGGCGTGGACAACCGGACCTGCGCGCTGCGGGTGGTCGGCCACGGCCGCTCCATGCGCTTCGAGAACCGCCTGCCCGGCGGCGACGTCAACCCCTACCTCGCCGTCTCCGGCCTGGTCGCGGCCGGTATCTACGGCATCGAGAACCGCCTGGAGCTGCCCGAGCCCTGCGCCGGCAACGCCTACACGGCCGACTTCGCGCACGTTCCCACCACCTTGCGCGAGGCCGCCGAGCTCTGGGAGAACAGCGAGATCGCCAAGGCCGCCTTCGGCCCCGAAGTCGTCGCCCACTACCGGAACATGGCCCGCGTCGAACTGGACGCCTACGACTCCGCCGTGACCGACTGGGAACTGCGCCGCTCCTTCGAACGCCTCTAGGAGCCGTTCCGAGGGTCCCCGCGCACGCGCACCGCATGACCGGACCCGCCCTTACCGGACCCACCGCACCCACCGCACCCGAACGTCTGAAAGGCCACCACGTGTCCGATGCGCTGGAAGTCTTGAATCCGGCCACCGAGGAACTCGTCGCCGTCGTCCCGGCCGCCACACGGGACGACGTCGACGCCGCCGTCGCACGGGCCACCGCCGCCCAGCGGGCCTGGGCGGCGGCAGCGCCCGCCGACCGGGCCAGACTGCTGCGCCGCTTCGCCGCGGTCGTCGACGGGCACGTCGAGGAACTGGCGCTGCTGGAGGTCCGGGAGGCGGGCCACACCATCGGAAACGCCCGCTGGGAAGCCGGCAACGTCCGTGACGTGCTCGACTTCGCCGCCGGGGGAGTGGAACGGCTCTCCGGCCGCCAGATCCCCGTCGCCGGCGGCATCGACGTCACCTTCCTCGAACCCCTCGGTGTCATCGGCGTGATCGCGCCGTGGAACTTCCCCATGCCGATCGCCGCCTGGGGCCTGGCCCCGGCGCTCGCCGCCGGCAACGCGGTCATCCTCAAGCCCGCCGAGACCACCCCGCTCACCGCGCTGCGCCTCGCCGAGCTCGCCCTGGAGGCGGGACTGCCCGAGCACCTGTTCCAGGTGCTGCCCGGCCGGGGCGAGGTGGCGGGCGACGCCCTCGTCGAGCACCCGGGGGTGGCCAAGATCGTGTTCACCGGCTCCACCCGGATCGGCAAGCGGATCATGGCCAAGTGCGCCGACCGGGTGAAGCGGCTCACCCTCGAACTCGGTGGCAAGAACCCCAACATCGTCTTCGCCGACGCGGACCTGGAGGCGGCGGCGGCCGCGGCCCCGATGTCCTTCCTGGACAACACCGGGCAGGACTGCTGCGCCCGTACGCGGATCCTCGTACAGCGCTCCGCGTACGACCGGTTCATGGAGCTGCTCGCCCCCGCCGTCGAGAAGGTGGTCGTCGGGGACCCGTACGACGAGAACACGCAGCTCGGGCCGCTGATCTCGCGGGTGCAGCTGGACCGCGTACGGTCCTACGTCACCGATGACCTCACCGTCATCCGCGGCACCGCCCCCGAGGGACCCGGCTTCTGGTACCCCCCGACCCTCGTCACCGGCGTCGACCCCACCGCCGCCATCGCCACCGAGGAGGTCTTCGGACCGGTCGCCGTCGTCCTGCCCTTCGAGGACGAGGAGGACGCCGTACGCCTGGCCAACGCCACCGACTACGGCCTCGCCGGCTCCCTGTGGACCCGCGACGTGGGCCGCGCGCTGCGCGTCTCGCGCGCCGTCGCCGCGGGCAACCTGTCGGTCAACTCCCACAGCAGCGTCCGCTACTGGACCCCCTTCGGCGGCTACAAGCAGTCCGGACTCGGGCGCGAGCTCGGACCCGACTCCCTCACCGCTTTCACCGAGACCAAGAACGTCTTCATCAGCACGGAGGCCTGAACAGCATGAGCACTGAGTCCACCGAAGAGATCGTCTGCCGCCGGCTGGTCGGGCGCACCGCCGTCATCACCGGAGCCGGCAGCGGCATCGGCCTCGCCACCGCCCGCCGACTGGCCTCGGAAGGCGCCAACGTCGTCTGCGGCGACATCGACGAGACCGCGGGCAAGGCCGCGGCCGAGGAGGTCGGCGGCACGTTCGTCAAGGTCGACGTCACCAGCCCGGAGGAGGTCGAGGCCCTGTTCAAGACCGCCTTCGACACCTACGGCTCCGTGGACATCGCCTTCAACAACGCCGGCATCTCGCCCCCGGACGACGACTCGATCCTCACCACCGGCCTGGAGGCCTGGAAGCGGGTCCAGGACGTCAACCTGACCTCCGTCTACCTCTGCTGCAAGGCCGCCCTGCCCTACATGCAGCGCCAGGGCCGCGGCTCCATCATCAACACGGCCTCCTTCGTGGCCCGGATGGGCGCCGCCACCTCGCAGATCTCCTACACCGCCTCCAAGGGCGGCGTGCTCGCCATGTCCCGCGAGCTCGGCGTGCAGTTCGCCCGCGAGGGCATCCGCGTCAACGCGCTCTGCCCGGGACCCGTCAACACCCCGCTGCTGCAGGAGCTGTTCGCCAAGGACCCGGAGCGCGCCGCCCGCCGGATCGTGCACATCCCGCTGGGCCGGTTCGCCGAGCCCACCGAGATCGCCGCGGCCGTCGCCTTCCTCGCGAGCGACGACTCCTCCTTCATCAACGCCACCGACTTCCTGGTCGACGGCGGGATCTCCGGCGCGTACGTGACGCCCCTTTAACCGGCTTCGCCGGCGGGCTCTCCCAACGTTCACCTCCCCACCACCCACCCGACAGCCGGGCGTCGCACGACGCCCGGCTGTCGTGCTCTACCGTCCGAAACGATCTTGAAGAACCAGGAGAACCCACTTCAGTGACCCGACTCAGCTCCGTGCGCCGGCTCCAGGCCGTCGGCGCCGCCGCCGCGATAGCCGCCGGCACCCTCGTGGCCGCCGCCCCCGCCGCCCAGGCCCACCCCGGCGGCCACTGCACCACCCCGCAGCTCAAGGCCGCCTGGTACGGGGACAACCAGGCCCGGCTCCAGCAGCTCATCGCGGACTACGGCAGCTGCAACCCGTACCGGCCGAACCGCAACAAGCCCGTCGCGGTCTTCGACTGGGACAACACCGTCGTCAAGAACGACGTGGGCGACGCGCAGATGTTCTGGCTGCTGCGCAACGGAAAGATCCGCCAGCCCGCCGGGGGCGACTGGTCCCGCACCAGCCGCTTCCTCACCCCGGCCGCCGCACAGGCCCTGGCCGAGGCCTGCGGAGCCCTCGCCCGGCCCGGCGCCCCGCTGCCCACCGGAACCCCCGAGGGCGCCGGCTGCGCCGACGAGATCAACGCCGTCTACGGCACCGCCGCCACCCGCGCGGCCGCCCCCGCCTTCGCCGGCTGGGACCGCCGTACGACCGAACCCGCCTACGCCTGGCTGCCGCAGCTCATGCAGGGCTGGACCGCGCGCGAGATCCGCGGCTTCGCCGCCGCCGCACGGGCCGAGAACCTGGCCGCCCCGGTCGACGCCAAGCAGCAGGTCGGCTCCGCCACCGCCACCGGCTGGGTGCGCTACTACGACCAGCAGAAGGAACTCATCGGCGCCCTGCAGAAGGCCGGCTTCGACGTCTGGATCAGCTCGGCCTCGCCGCAGCCGGTCGTCGAGGTGTGGGCCGAGGGCGTGGGCATCGACGCCAAGCACGTCATCGGCATCCGCAACACCACCACGTACGGTGGGAAGTTCACCTCCCACCTGCAGGGCTGCGGGTCCGTCGCGGACGGCGCCGACACGATGATCACGTACATCGACGGCAAGCGCTGCTGGATCAACAAGGAGATCTTCGGGGTGCGCGGCGCCGCGGCCGAGAAGGTCCAGCCGGCCGCCCGCCGCCAGGTCTTCGCGGCGGGCGACTCCGACACCGACATCTCGTTCCTGCGCGACGCGACCGTGCTGCGGCTCGTCGTGAACCGCAACAAGAACGAGCTGATGTGCCGCGCCTACGACAACAGCGACGGCAAGTGGATCGTGAACCCGATGTTCATCCAGCCCAAGAAGCAGAAGGCCGCCCCGTACCCGTGCGCGACCACCGGCTTCACCGGCCGCGACGGCACCCCGGGGCCCGTGCTCCGGGGTGACACGAGCGTCATCCCGGACCAGACGGACTCCGTGTTCTGACCGGTCCGTGCGGCCGGTTCTACCGGTCCGTGCGGCCGGTTCTAAAGGAAGGTGCGGCCCTCGCCCCGGTAGGTCGGGGCGGTGGCCGTCACCCGGTCGCCCTCGACCAGGTGCAGGGTGTCGAAGCGCTCGCACAGCTCGCCGGCCTTCGCGTGCCGGAACCAGACCCGGTCGCCGATCAGTAGATCGTCGGCCGGGCTGCCGAGCAGCGGGGTCTGTACCTCGCCGGCCCCCTCCTGCGCGTCGTAGCGCAGCCCCTCGGGGAGGTACGGAACCGGCAGCCGGTCCGCGCCGGGCGCGCCGGAGGCCGGGTACCCGCCGCCGAGCACCGTGACCACCCCGACCCCGGGCCGGCGGACCACCGGCTGGGCGAAGAGCGCCGCGGGGCGGCCGGTGAACGAGGTGTAGTTGTCGAACAGTCGCGGGACGTAGAGCCCCGACCCGGCGGCGATCTCCGTGACCGCGTCCTCGGCGGCGGTCTGCTGGACGCTGCCGGTGCCGCCGCCGTTGACGAACTCCAGGTCCGGCACGACCGCGCGCACGGCCCGTACGGCCTCGGCCCGGCGGGCGGCCAGCTCCTTGCGGGCCGCGCCCTGCATCAGCCGGATGGCGCGCGACCTCAGCGGGCGGCCCGCCAGCGCGTCGCCCACCCCGGCCACGTGGCCCTCGTAGCCCATCAGTCCGACCACCCGGAAGCCGGGCCGGGCGCTCACCGCGCGGGCCAGCTCGGCGAGCTGGGCGGGCTCGCGCAGCGGGGAGCGCCGGGCGCCGACGCGGACCCTGCCGCCGAAGAGCTGCAGGGCGGTGTCCAGTTCCAGGCAGACCCGGATCTCCTGGGCTCCGCCGTCGCGGGCCCGGTCCACGAGCTCCAGCTGCGCGGGGTCGTCGATCATCACGGTGACCGCGGCGGCCAGCTTCGGATCGGCGGCGAGCTCGGCGAAGCCCGCCCGGTCGGCGGACGGGTAGGCGAGCAGCACGTCCTCGAAGCCCGAGCGGGCCAGCCAGATGGATTCGGCGAGGGTGTAGGACATGATCCCGGCGAACCCGGGCCGGGCGAGGACCCGTTCCAGGAGCGCCCGGCACCGTACGGACTTGCTCGCCACCCGGACCGGCTTCCCGCCGGCGCGGCGCACGAGGTCGTCGGCGTTCGCATCGAACGCCTCCAGATCCACGAGGGCGAGCGGAGCGTCGAGATGGGCGGTGGCCCGGTCGTAACGGGCCCGGTCGGCGGCGGGGGAGTTCATGGGCGGCAGCCTGCCAGACGGTTGTACTCGTGGGTAGGGGGTTCGTTCGGGCCGCGGGGAGCCCGGCCAGGTCAGAGGCCCGGGAGCCCGTCGCGGTCACATCTCGGTCTCGGCCGCCGGATGCCCCTTTTGGATGGCGATCGGATGTTGAGGCGACGGTTCGCATGTGTGTACCGTCGCTCTTCCCCGGTCGGCATTACGGCACTGACGGGCGCGTAAAGTAAGGGCAGGCAGCCGACGGGAACGGGGGGCTGAGCCGCCGGATGAGTACGTCCACACCGCACGGCGGGGTCCTGACCGCGCCCGACCGGGACCCGGCACCGCCACGGCGGCGCCGCGGAACGGTCCTCGCCGCCGCCCTGTGCGGCCTCCTCGGCCTCGGTCTCACCGGTGCGGCCGGTTACAAGGCCGTCAGCGACCACCGGGCCGCCAACCGGGCGCTGTCCCCGGAAGAGGCCTACCGCAAGGCCGCCTCCCTCTGGCACAGCACCCCCGTGGACACCCTGTTCCCGCCCGTCCTCGACGGGCAGGACGCCGGGCCGGGCGGCGCCGACCGCACATGGACCCGGATAGCCCCCGCCGCCGAGGCGGGCTGCTCCGAGGCGCTCGCCGCCGACTGGCAGGCCCTGTTCGCCGGGACCGGGTGCACCCGCGTGCTCCGCGCGACCTACACCGACGCCACCCGCAGTTCCCTGGTCACCGTCGGCATGGTCTTCACCCCCGCCGATGCCACCGCGATGGACTCCCTGCGCGGCCGGCTGCCCGCCCCGACCGGCTACGGGTTCCCCGACAACCGCCGGGCCGCCTGGACCGCCTCCGTGCTCGCCGAGGCCCCGGTCGTCGTCTACACCGTCTCCGCCTTCGCCGACGGCCGCCGGCTGGGTGCCCCCAGCCCCGCCGAGGACAAGATGGCCGAGGACGCCAGGGGGCGCGTGGCCAAGGCGGGCCTCGGCCACGAGGCCAAGGCCGTCGCCGACCTGGTGGAAGGGACCCTGCGCGGCCTCGCCGGCTCCCCGCAGGGCCGGCCGTCCCCGCAGGCCCCGCAGGAGGGGGAGACCTCGCAGGAGTCGCAGACACCGGACCCGCAGTCACCTGATCCGCAGTCACCGGACCCGCAGTCACCGGACCCGCAGTCACCTGATCCGCAGGCCCCGAAGGCGACCTCGGAGGCCGCTCCATGACCCGCCGCGTCCTGCTCCCGGCCGCCCTCGCGCTCGGAGCCCTGTTCGCCGTCACCGCCGCGCAGCCGGCCGCCGCCGACGCCATCCGCGACCGCCAGTGGGGGCTGACCGCCCTGCGCGCCGAGGAGGCCTGGGGCACCACCAAGGGCGACGGGGTCACCGTGGCCGTCCTCGACACCGGGGTCGACCCGACCCACCCCGACCTGGCCGGCCAGGTGCTGGAGGGAGTCGACCTCGTCGGCATGGGCGCCGGACCGGGCGACCGGGCCTGGGCCCGGCACGGCACCGCCATGGCGGGGATCATCGCCGGACACGGCCACGGCTCCCTCGGCCTCGGGGGCGTCCTCGGCATCGCCCCCCAGGCGAAGATCCTCCCGGTCCGGGTGATCCTGGAGGAGAAGGACCCCGGCAAGGACAAGGCCCGCGAGAACAAGGGCGGCGCCCTCGCCGAGGGCATCCGGTGGGCCGCCGACCACGGCGCCGACGTGATCAACCTCTCGCTCGGCGACGACAGCAGCTCCGCCCACCACGAGGCCACCGAGGACGAGGCCGTCCAGTACGCCCTGGGCAAGGGCGTGGTCGTCGTCGCCTCGGCCGGCAACGGCGGCAAGGACGGCGACCGCATCTCGTACCCGGCCGCCTACCCCGGGGTCATCGCCGTCACGGCCGTCGACCGCAAGAACAAGAAGGCCCCCTTCTCCACCCGCAACTGGTACGCCACCGTCAGCGCCCCCGGCGTGGACGTGGTCATCGCCGACCCCGACCGCTCCTACTACCAGGGCTGGGGCACGAGCGCCGCCTCCGCCTTCGTCTCCGGCGCCGTCGCCCTGGTCAAGGCCGCCCACCCCGGCCTGTCCCCGGCGCAGATCAAGAACCTGCTGGAGGACACCGCCTCCGGCTCCCCGCCCGGCGGCCGCGACGACTCCCGCGGCTTCGGCCTGGTGGACCCCGTCGCCGCGCTCCAGGCCGCGGACGGGACGGCCCCCGAACCGGTGCTGCCCGTACCCGTCGCGGCCGTGAGCCCCTACTTCGGGGCCGGCCCCGACCCGGTGCCCGACCCCGGGCCCTGGGCGCGCTTCGGCGCCCCGGCGGGCGTGGCCGCGGGGCTGGCCCTGCTCGCGGTGGGCGGGGTACTGGCCCGGCGGCCCCGGGCCGGGCGGCGCGATCCCGACGCGGGATAGGCTCGGGGAACTGTGGCGAACAATGCTGAGCTGAACAAGAACATCCCGGACCCCGGCTTCTCCGACGACGACGGTTCCGCCGACCCCCGGCTGAGCGCGGCCCTGGCCGCCTGGGCCGTGGACAGAGCCAAGGAGCCGGAGGTGCTGGCGGCCCTGAAGGACGCCCGCCTGCTGGTTCCCGTCGTCGCGGTGCTCGGCGAGGTCGAGACCGACCCCGAGACCGGGCTCAAGCGCGAGAAGACCAGCGACATGGCCGTCCCCACCCTGCGGGCGGGGGACCGGCGGGCGCTGCCCGCCTTCACCTCCATCGCCTCGCTGGCCCTGTGGGACCCGGCCGCCCGCCCGGTGGCGGTGCCGCTGCACCAGGCGCTGGCCGCCGCCGTGCACGAGAAGGCCGACACCCTCGTCCTCGACCTGTCCGGACCGGTTCCCTACCAGCTCGCGGGCCCCGCGCTGCTCGCGCTCGCCGAGGGCCGCACGGACGCCGGTCCGCTCGCCGACCCCGCCGTGCGCGAGGCCGTACGGGCCGTCGTGACCGCCGAGCCGGCCGTACTCGCCGCCCACCTGGGCCCGGGCGGCGCGGACGCCGACGGAACCCTGGCGATCGTGCTCGCGGCCGGCCCGCAGGCCGCCGCCGCGGCCCGCAGGCTGGCGGAGGCCCTGGCGGCCGACGAGACCCTGCGCGCACGCCTCGTAGGCGGACTGGACCTGGCGCTGCTCCCCGAGGGCGCCCCGGTCCCGCCGGGCGAGCCGCTCTTCACGCGCTGACCGGCACTTCACACGCCGACCCCCGGAACGCACAAGGGCGCCTCCCGACCTCGGGAGGCGCCCTTCTCGTTCCGTTCGTTCCTTATGCGTACACGGGACCCGTGAACTTCTCGCCCGGGCCCTGCCCCGGCTCGTCCTGCACCAGCGAGGCCTCGCGGAAGGCCAGCTGGAGGGACTTCAGGCCGTCGCGCAGCGGGGCGGCGTGGAAGGAGCTGATCTCGGTGGCGCTCGCGGTGACCAGGCCGGCCAGGGCGGTGATCAGCTTGCGGGCCTCGTCGAGGTCCTTGTACTCGGAGTCCGGCTTGTCCAGGCCCAGGTTGACCGCCGCAGCGCTGAGCAGGTGGACGGCCACCGTGGTGATGACCTCGACGGCCGGCACGTCCGCGATGTCGCGGGTCAGGTCGTCGTAGTCGGGAGCGTCAGTGGGGGAACCGGAGGGCGTCGCGTCAGTCATGTGCCCCACGATATGCCGTGCGGCAGGCTTGCAAGACGGGTGCTAGTATGTACTTCGACCGGCCGGACACTTATGTGCCCGGCCCACAAGTGGAGGCTCCGATTCTCCCACCCAGCCGCCCTCACGGGAGGCGGGTCACCGGTCTGGTGGTATCCATCGTTCCGTACGGACGATGGAAAGCTGCCCGATTTTGCGCCCCGCGGTTCGCACGCGACGGTGCTCCGGTTGTATTGGAGCCCCCGTCTGTGCCCGGCGGGGCTTTTTTGTTTGTCCCGCCGCGGTCGGTCTGACGGAAAAACGTCAGCGGCTGTCCTCCAGGCAGCCGTGTGGTGCTACCGAGGAGGATCCATCAGCACCGAGCCCCGCATCAACGACCGGATTCGCGTTCCCGAGGTACGACTCGTCGGCCCGAGTGGCGAGCAGGTCGGCATCGTGCCGCTTGCCAAGGCGCTCGAGCTCGCGCAGGAGTACGACCTCGACCTGGTCGAGGTCGCGGCGTCCGCACGCCCGCCGGTCTGCAAGCTCATGGACTACGGCAAGTTCAAGTACGAGTCGGCCATGAAGGCCCGTGAGGCGCGCAAGAACCAGGCGCACACGGTCATCAAGGAAATGAAGCTCCGGCCGAAGATCGACCCGCACGACTATGACACCAAGAAGGGTCACGTCGTTCGGTTCCTCAAGCAGGGCGACAAGGTCAAGATCACGATCATGTTCCGTGGTCGCGAGCAGTCCAGGCCGGAACTCGGCTACCGACTGCTGCAGCGTCTGGCTTCGGACGTCGAGGACCTCGGGTTCATCGAGTCGAACCCGAAGCAGGACGGCCGAAACATGATCATGGTTCTCGGTCCGCACAAGAAGAAGACCGAGGCGATGGCCGAAGCCCGCGAGGCGCAGGCCGCCCGCAAGGCCGAGCGCCAGGGTGCTGCGCACGGCGACGAGAGTGGTGACGAGGCCCTGGCCGCCGACGCCGCGCTCGAGGCGGAGAACGCCGCACTCGAAGCCGAGGACGTGGACGCGGAGGACGCTTCCGACGAAGCGGACGACGCGGCGGCCGAGGTCGGCACCGACGAGGCAGCCGCCTCGGACGAGGCCTCTGCCCAGGCCTGATTCCGAGGCAGCCCGTCTCGGATCACCGATACAACATGACGCTCCCGCGAGCCGGCCCCCACCAGGGCCGGTGGGGGCGCCACCGACGAGGAGATAACGGCGCCATGCCGAAGAACAAGACGCACTCCGGGACCAAGAAGCGCTTCAAGATCACCGGCTCCGGCAAGGTGCTCCGCGAGCGCGCCGGCAAGCGCCACCTGCTCGAGCACAAGTCGTCCCGTGTCACCCGCCGCCTGACCGGCACCGCGGAGATGGCCCCCGGCGACGCCAAGAAGATCAAGAAGCTTCTCGGCAAGTGACGTCCTCCGCTCCCCTTCCGGGAGCGGGAGCACGTCAAGACCGGGACCCCATCGAATTCGGGCCGTGTGAAGTCATCCGCGGCCCCGCTACAAGGAGTACACAGTGGCACGCGTCAAGCGGGCAGTAAACGCGCACAAGAAGCGTCGGGCAATCCTCGAGGCGGCGAAGGGTTACCGCGGTCAGCGTTCGCGCCTGTACCGCAAGGCCAAGGAGCAGGTCACCCACTCCCTGGTCTACAACTTCAACGACCGCAAGAAGCGCAAGGGCGACTTCCGTCGGCTCTGGATCCAGCGCATCAACGCGGCTGCCCGTCAGAACGGCATGACGTACAACCGCCTCATCCAGGGTCTGAACGCCGCCAACATCGAGGTGGACCGCAAGATCCTCGCCGAGCTGGCCGTCAACGACCCCAACGCGTTCGCCGCGCTGGTCGAGGTCGCGCAGAAGGCCCTCCCGGCCGATGTCAACGCCCCGAAGGTCGCTGCCTAAGCAGCACGCCCTCAAGGCTGCAGTAACTTGTCCCGGACCCGCAGGCCACGCGCCTGCGGGTCCGGTGCGTTGATCACCGATTTCGACCGGGTCCGACCCAGTTCCACCCGCTGTACGTACGGAAGCGAGCCGACCGCCATGGGCACCCCCGCCGAGCTGATCTCCCCCCGGTCCACCCGGGTGGCCGCCGCCAGGCGCCTGGCGCGGCGCAATTTCCGCACCAAGGAGCGCCGCTTCATCGCCGAGGGCCCGCAGGCCGTGCGCGAGGCCGCGGAACACCGCGGCGCCGGTGGTGAGTCCACGCTGATCGAGCTGTTCGCGACCGCGGAGGCCGCCGAGCGCTACGCCGACATCGTCGACGCCGCGTACGCCGCCGGGGCCCGCGTCCACTACGCCTCCGACGAGGTCCTCGCCGAGGTCTCTCAAACCGTCACCCCGCAGGGCCTGGTCGGCGTCTGCCACTTCCTGGACTCCCCGTTCGAGGAGATCCTGAAGGCCCGGCCCAAGCTCGTCGCCGTCCTCGCGCACGTCCGCGACCCCGGCAACGCCGGTACGGTGCTGCGCTGCGCGGACGCCGCCGGAGCCGACGCCGTCGTGCTGACCGACGCCTCCGTGGACCTGTACAACCCCAAGTCGGTACGCGCCTCCGTGGGCTCCCTCTTCCACCTCCCGGTGGCCGTCGGCGTGCCCGTGGAGCAGGCCGTCGAAGGGCTGCGCGCGGCCGGCGTACGGATCCTCGCCGCCGACGGGGCCGGCACGGACGACCTCGACGCCGAGCTCGACGCGGGCACCATGGGCACCCCCTCGGCCTGGATCTTCGGCAACGAGGCCTGGGGCCTGCCCGAGGAGACCAGGGCGCTCGCCGACGCCGTCGTACGGGTCCCGATCCACGGAAAGGCCGAGAGCCTGAACCTCGCCACGGCCGCCGCCGTGTGCCTGTACGCCTCCGCGCGTGCACAGCGGGCGCCCGGAGGGTGCCGCTCCGTGACCCCCAGCTAGTAATGTGGCGGCCCGGGGGGCCCACTGTGGTACTCGGAGATGTGGGGTACGGGGACATGACCGTCGGTACGAACAGCTCGCCAGGTGCCGCCAAGGCGGCCGGCGCACAGGTCCTGGCGACCGTGTCCCAGCTGGCCGGCCCCGCCGCCCGGGTGCCCGTACAGCAGCCCCAGGGCGCCTGCGCCCCGCCCCCGCAGGCCCGTACCGCTCCCACGGGCCCCGCAGGCCCCGCCGCGGCGGCTCCGGAGCTCTCGGACGGGCTGGAGCTCTCGGACGGGCCCGGAGACCACGCCGGCCTCGGGATCGACCCCGACGACCTGCCCGACGGGCTGGTCGTCGCCGACGCCACCGGCCGGGTCATCTGCTTCAACTCCGCCGCCGCCCGGATCACCGCCCTCGTGGCGGGCGAGGCACTCGGGCTGGGCATCGAGCACGCACTCCCGCTGGAGGACCTCGAAGGCCGCCGCTGGTGGGCGCTGACCGACCCCTACGGAGGCCTCGCCACCCGGCGCGGACAGCCCGAGCGCAACCTGCTCCTCCCCGGCGGCCGCGAGGTGCTCGTCTCCGCCCGGTACGTGCGCACCCACCCCAAGGGCCCCGTGCGCCGGCTCGTGGTCACCCTGCGCGGCACCGAGGCCCGGCGGCGCACCGAGCGCAGCCACGCCGAGCTGATCGCCACCGTCGCGCACGAGCTCCGCTCCCCGCTCACCTCCGTGAAGGGGTTCACGGCGACCCTGCTCGCCAAGTGGGAGCGGTTCACCGACGACCAGAAGCGGCTGATGCTGGAGACCGTCGACGCCGACGCGAACCGCGTCACCCGGCTCATCGCCGAGCTCCTGGACATCTCCCGCATCGACTCCGGCCGCCTGGAGGTGCGCCGCCAGCCGGTCGACATCTCCACCGCCGTGGGCCGCCACGTCCAGGCGCTCACCGCGAACGGGCAGGCCCCGGAGCGGTTCCTCGTCAGCGTGAGCAGGCCGCTGCCCGACCTGTGGGCGGACCCGGACAAGATCGACCAGATCCTCGGCAACCTGCTCGAAAATGCGGTGCGCCACGGCGAGGGAACCGTCACCATCGACGTGACGCCGACCAGCTTCGCGAACGCCGCGGGGAAGACCGAGAAGGGAACCGCCGTCACCGTGACCGATGAAGGCCCCGGTATCCCCGAGGAGTCGATGGGCCGCGTCTTCACCCGTTTCTGGCGGGGCAGCAAGCGCGGCGGCACCGGGCTGGGCCTCTACATCGTCAAGGGCATCGTGGAAGCCCACGGCGGCACCATCAAGGTCGGCCGCGGCCCCGGCGGCGGCGCCGAGTTCCGATTTATCCTGCCCGTCGGCGCCCCGGCGTACCTCACGCAGTAGCCCTGCGGAGCGTCTCGCCAGGCGGCCCACGGGCTCCTTCACCCCCAGCGACCTTTAGACTCGACCTTTGGCACCTTTGTGTCCTAGTGCCGAGCGCGTCCTGCGCGTCGCGCGGGGGACCACCAGCCAGCCATCGGAAGTACGGGAAGAGATGTCGGCACCGAACAAGTCGTACGACCCTGTCGAGGTCGAGGCACTGAAACCGGAAGAGATCGAGCGCATGCGGGACGAGGCGCTCGCCGCCTTCGCCGCCGCCGGCGACCTCGACGAACTTCGCGAGGCGAAGACCGCGCACATGGGCGACCGCTCGCCCCTGGCGCTCGCCAACCGCGAGATCGGCGCGCTGCCCCCGCAGGCCAAGGCCACCGCGGGCAAGCTCGTGGGCCAGGCCCGCGGCGCCGTGAACAAGGCGTTCGGGGCCCGCACGGTCGCGCTCGAAGCCGAGCGCGACGAGCGGGTGCTGGTCGAGGAGGCGGTGGACGTCACGCTGCCCTACGACCGCGTGCCCGCCGGCGCCCGGCACCCCCTGACCACGCTGATGGACCGCATCGCGGACATCTTCGTGGCCATGGGGTACGAGGTCGCGGAGGGCCCCGAGGTCGAGGCGGAGTGGTTCAACTTCGACGCCCTCAACTTCACGCCCGACCACCCCGCGCGCCAGATGCAGGACACCTTCTTCGTCCGGGGGCCGGAAGGCACCGAGGGCGACGAGTCCGGAGTCGTGCTGCGCACCCACACCTCCCCGGTGCAGGCGCGCTCGCTGCTGGAGCGCAAGCCCCCCGTCTACATCGTGTGCCCGGGGCGGGTGTACCGCACCGACGAGCTCGATGCGACGCACACCCCGGTCTTCCACCAGGTCGAGCTGCTCGCCGTGGACGAGGGCCTGACCATGGCGGACCTCAAGGGCACCATGGACCACATGGTCCAGGAGCTGTTCGGCGAGGGCACCACCACGCGCCTGCGCCCGCACTTCTTCCCCTTCACCGAGCCGTCCGCCGAGATGGACATGCAGTGCTACGTGTGCCGCGGCGCGTCGGTGGGCAACCCCGACCGCCCGTGCCGCACCTGCTCCAGCGAGGGCTGGATCGAGCTCGGCGGCTGTGGCATGGTCAACCCGAAGGTGCTCATCGCCTGCGGCGTCGACCCGGAGAAGTACAGCGGGTTCGCCTTCGGCTTCGGCATCGAGCGGATGCTGATGTTCCGCCACAACGTAGAAGACATGCGAGACATGGTCGAGGGTGACGTTCGTTTCACCCGGCCGTTCGGGAGTGAGATCTGATGCGCGTCCCGCTTTCTTGGCTGCGGGAGTACGTCGACCTCCCCGCGGGTGAAACCGGTCGCGACGTGGCCCACAAGCTCGTCGACGCCGGCCTCGAGGTCGAGACCGTCGAGCAGCTCGGCGGCGGGCTCAAGGGCCCGCTCGTCGTCGGCCGGGTGCTGACCATCGAGGAGCTCGAAGGCTTCCGCAAGCCGATCCGCTTCTGCACGGTCGACGTCGGCAGCGCCAACGGCACCGGCGAACCGCAGGAGATCGTCTGCGGCGCCCGGAACTTCTCCGTCGGCGACAAGGTCGTCGTGGTGCTGCCCGGCGCGGTGCTGCCCGGCGACTTCGCGATCGCCGCGCGCGAGACCTACGGCCGCACCTCCCACGGCATGATCTGCTCCGGCGACGAGCTGGGCATGGGCGACGACGGCACGCACGGCATCATCGTGCTGCCGCACGAGCACGAGGTCGGCTCCGACGCGATCAAGCTCCTGGAGCTGGTCGACGAGGTCCTCGACATCGACATCACCCCGGACCGCGGCTACTGCATGTCCATGCGCGGTGTGGCCCGCGAGGCCGCCACCGCGTACGGCCTGCCGCTGCGCGACCCGGCGCTGCTCGACGTGCCCGCGCCGAACTCGTACGGCTACGCCGTCAAGATCGACGACCCGCAGGGCTGCGACCGCTTCACCGCCCGCACGGTGACCGGTCTCGACCCCGAGGCGCGCTCCCCGATCTGGCTCACGCGCCGCCTCCAGAAGGCGGGCATGCGCCCGATCTCGCTCGCCGTCGACATCACCAACTACGTGATGCTCGAACTCGGCCAGCCGCTGCACGCCTACGACCGCTCGCGGATCGACGGCGCCATCGGCGTCCGCCGGGCCGAGCAGGGCGAGAAGTTCACCACCCTCGACGGAGTCAAGCGCACGCTCGACTCCGAGGACCTGGTGATCACCGACAACAGCGGCCCGATCGGGCTCGCCGGTGTCATGGGCGGCGCCAACACCGAGATCGCCGACTCCGTCACCGACCCCGAGACGGGCGCCGTCACCGGCACCACCGAGGTCGTCGTGGAGGCCGCGCACTTCGACGCCGTGTCGATCTCGCGCACCGCCCGCCGCCTCAAGCTGTCCTCGGAGGCCTCCAAGCGCTTCGAGCGCGGCGTCGACCCGCAGGCCGCCGCCGCCGCCGCGCAGCGCACCGTCGACCTGCTCGTGCTGCTCGCGGGCGGCACCGCCGAGGCCGGCGTCACCGAGCTCACCGCACCGGGCGCCCCGCGCACCATCGCGATGAGCGCGGACCACCCCGACAAGGTCGCGGGCATGGACTACGGCCGGGAGACCGTCGTACGCCGCCTGCAGGAGGTCGGCTGCGACGTCTACGGCCAGGACGAGCTCGTCGTCACCACGCCCTCGTGGCGGCCCGACCTCGCCGAGCCCAACGACCTCGCCGAGGAAGTCATCCGGCTGGAGGGCTACGGGAACCTTCCCTCCACCCTCCCGCAGGTGCCCTCCGGCCGCGGTCTGACCGCCCGGCAGCAGCTGCACCGCCGGGTCGGCCGCGCGCTGGCCGGCGCGGGCTACGTCGAGGCGCTCAGCTACCCGTTCCTGGGCGAGGGCGTCTTCGACCAGCTCCAGCTGTCCGCGCACGACGCCACCCGCCAGGTCGTCAAGCTGGTCAACCCGATCTCCGACGAGGAGCCGGCGCTGCGCACCACGCTGCTGCCGGGTCTGCTCGGCGCACTGCGCCGCAACGACAGCCGGGGCAGCCACGACCTCGCCCTCTTCGAGACCGGCTCGGTCTTCCGGGCCGCCGCGCAGCCGGGCGTCGCCGTACGCCTCGGCGTCGACCGGCGTCCCACCGACGAGGAGATCGCCACCCTGAACGCGGCCCTGCCCGCGCAGCCGCGCTACGCCGCGGTCGTGCTGGCCGGGGCCCGCGAGCAGGCCGGCTGGTGGGGCAAGGGCCGTCCGGCCGACTGGGCCGACGCGGTGCAGGCGGCGCGTTCGCTGGCCGTCGAGGCCGGTGCGGAGCTCGTCGTGCGCCAGGGCCAGTACGGTCCCTGGCACCCGGGCCGCTGCGCCGAGCTGCTCGTCACCCTGGACGGGGTGGAGACGGTCATCGGCCACGCCGGTGAGCTGCACCCGCGCGTGGTCAAGGCGATGGGCCTGCCGGCCCGCACCAGCGCCATGGAGCTCGACCTGGACCGCCTCGCGGCGGCCGGCGGCGAGGCCCTCCAGGCGCCCCGGATCTCCTCCTTCCCGGTGGCGACCCAGGACGTCGCGCTGATCGTGGACGCGTCGGTGCCGGCTTCGGCCGTCGAGGACGCGCTGCACAAGGGGGCCGGTGAACTGCTGGAGTCCCTGCGGCTGTTCGACGTCTTCGAGGGCGAGCAGGTGGGCGAGGGCAAGAAGTCCCTCGCGTACGCGCTGCGCTTCCGCGCGGCCGACCGGACGCTGACCGCCGAGGAGTCCACGGCGGCCCGTGACGCGGCGGTCGCCCTGGCGGGCGAGCGCACGGGCGCGGTGCTGCGCGGCGCGTAGCCGCTGCCGCTCTGTGCTGAGGGGGTGCGTCCCGGTTCCGTCCGGGGTGTGCCCCCTCACCCGTACCCGGGCCGTGCGGGGCGGTGGGCCGGCCCTGCGGGGCTGTCCCCTACCCGCCCTTCGCCCGTTCCCCGGGCTGCGCCCGGACCCCCTCGGGGCTCCGCCCCGGACCCTGCGCCTCGAACGCCGGCGGGGCTGATGAGGCGCCCGGCCCCCTCGGGGCTCCGCCCCGGAGCCCGCGCCTCAAATGCCGGCGGGGCTGACGATTTCAGTCCGTCCGGCGTTCCGGGGACCACGCGGGCCGGGCCCGGTGGGTGGGCCCGGCGCGCGCTCGGTCCGGCCCGGCCGGGTCCCGGCGACCAACCAGGACCCGGCGGAGCCGAAACGCGCCGCCCGCCTGCCGTGGAGTGTCGGGCAGACAACAGGACGGGCGGCGCGGTGTGCGGGTCGTCGCACTGTACGAGGGGGAGCCGACGACCCGGGCTACCTCTTGGCGAGGCCCTTAAGTGAAGCGCTCGGACGGACTCCCGCGGGAGGGTGCGTATCGCATTTATGCGCGTACGCCGTTCACACCCCGTGTGAACCCCGCACCCACTAGCCTGGATGCGACGAGCCCTTGGAGGGGCCATGCAGCCCAATGCACTGCTCGATGCCCTCCTCGCAGAGGCGGGCATGTCCCACGCAGGACTCGCCGCGTACGTGAACCAGGCGGGCCGCACCCGCGGACTCGCGCTGCGGTACGAACACACGGCCGTGGCACGGTGGTTGAAGGGGCAGCGCCCGCGCGGTCAGGTCCCGGACCTGATCTGCGAGGTGATCGGGGGACGGCTGCGGCGGCCGCTCTCCCTCGACGACGTAGGGCTCGGGCTGCCCGGGCAGCCCGCCGATCCCCACGGGTCTGCGCTCAGCGGCTTCGTGGACCGCGCCGCCGCACTGTGGCGCTCCGACGGCAACGGCCGCCAGCCCCTCGACGCCGGGGCCCTGACCGGCACCCCCGCGGTGATGCCCGTGTGGGAGTGGGAGAACCCGCCGGAGGATGCCGACGTGTCCCGCGAGGGTCCGACCCGGGTCGGACCCGAGCACGTGGAGATCCTCAAGGCGGCCCGCGCGCACTACGAGCTGATGTACCGCAGGGCCGGCGGCGTGGCCACCCGCGACCGGGTGGTCCGCTTCCTCGGCACCGAGACCGCCCCCATGCTGCGCGGCAGTTACTCCGACGGCCTCGGCCGCAGCCTGCACCGGGCGGGCGGTTCCCTGGTGGCCGTGGCGGGGATCTGCGCGTACGACTCGGACGCGCACGGGCTGGCCCAGCGCTACTTCCACCAGGCGCTGAGGCTGGCCAAGGCGAGCGGGGACCGGGGGCTCGGGGCCTACGTGATCGCGCTGATCGTCAACCAGTCCCTGCATCTACGGGAGTTCCGCCAGGCCGTGGCCTTCGCCGAGGCCGCCCTGCGCGCCGCGGGCCGGCACACCACCCCGGCCCTGGCCGCCGACCTGTACGCCATGCAGGCCAAGGCCTACGCCCAACTCGGTGATGCCTCAGCCGCGTTGGCCTGCATCCGCAAGGCCGAGGCGGCGGCGGAACGGATCCGGCCCGGCACGGAGCCGGACGAGACGGGGTACGTCCAGCCCGGGCTGGTCAACGTACAGGTGGCGGAGGCGCTGCTCGGCATGGGTGATCTGCGGGCGGCCCGGGAGCAGGCTTCGGCGGCCGTCGGCACCCCCGCGCACGACCGGGGCCGGGTGCACCGGCTCGCGATGCTGTGCGAGATCCAGCTGCGCCAGGGCGAGGCCGACCAGGCGGTGGCCTCGGCGGCCGAAATGGCCGAGCGGGCCAAGGGGATGGAATCGCTGCGCCTGCGCGACCGGCTGCGGGCGGTCCGGGAACAGCTGCTGACCAGCGGTTGTTCGGGGGCCGAGGACACGGCCGAACTCATCGACGGGGCGCTGCGCGTTCCGCTGTGACATCCCCCGTGGCGTTCTCTGCGCCGCCCTTTGCGCGTTCCCCTGGGCCGGGGGGAACTGCTGCCATGTTGCCACCTACTCGATCGGAAGGTGGCAGAACCGTGCAGTGGATGAACCTGAGTGAGCAAACCGTGTACACGAACCGCTGGTTCGATGTGAATCTCGCCGATGTGGAGCTCCCCGACGGCCGGCACCTGGACCATTTCGTGATCCGGCTGCGCCCGGTCGCCGTCGCCACGGCCGTCAACGAGGCCAACGAGGTGCTGCTGTTGTGGCGCCACCGCTTCATCACCGACAGCTGGGGCTGGGAGCTGCCCGCCGGGGTCGTCGAGGACGGCGAGTCGGTGGAGCGGGCGGCCGCCCGCGAGATGGAGGAGGAGTCGGGCTGGCGGCCCGGCCCCCTGCACCACCTGATGACCGTCGAGCCGTCCAACGGGCTGACCGACGCCCGCCACCACCTCTACTGGGCGGACGGGGCCACGTACACGGGCCACCCCGAGGACGACTTCGAATCCTCGCGCCGCGAGTGGGTCCCGCTCAAGCTGGTCCCCGACATGATCGCGCGCGGCGAGATCCCGGCCGCCAACATGGCGGCCGGGCTGCTCTTGCTGCACCACCTGCGGCTCGGCTGAGCCGTACGCGGCCGGCTGTGCGGGCCGGCCGTGCGGCTCGGCCGTGCGGATCAGCTGTACGGGTAGAAGCCCGAGCCGGTCTTGCGGCCGAGCCGGCCGGCGTCGACCATGCGCTGGAGCAGCGGGGGAGCCGCGTACAGGGGCTCCTTGAACTCCGCGTACATCGAGTCGGCCACCGAGGCCACCGTGTCCAGGCCGATGAGGTCCGCGAGCTTCAGCGGGCCCATCGGGTGGGCGCAGCCCAGCTCCATGCCGTTGTCGATGTCCTCGCGGCTCGCGATGCCCGACTCGAACATCCGGATCGCGGACAGCAGGTACGGGATGAGGAGCGCGTTGACGACGAAGCCGGACCGGTCCTGGGCGCGGATCGCGTGCTTGCCCAGCGCCTGGCCGACCAGCGCCTCGGCACGCTTGATCGTCTCGTCGCTGGTGGTCAGCGCCGGGATCAGCTCGACGAGCTGCTGCACCGGGGCCGGGTTGAAGAAGTGGATGCCGATGACCTGGTCGGGACGCGAGGTCGCGACGGCCAGCTTGACCAGCGGGATCGAGGAGGTGTTGGAGGCGAGGATCGCGTCCGGGCGGGTGACCACCTGGTCGAGGACCTGGAAGATCTCCGTCTTGACCTGCTCGTTCTCGACGACCGCCTCGATGACGAGGTCGCGGTCGGCGAACTCGCCGAGATCGGTGGTGAACGACAGGCGGGCCAGGGTCGCGTCCCGCTCCTCCTCGCTGATCTTGCCGCGTTCGGCGGCCCTGGTCAGGGAGGTGTGCAGCCGGGTCCGCCCGAGTTCGAGTGCCTCGCCGGTGGTTTCGGCGACCATCACCTCGAGCCCGCTCCGGGCGAACACCTCCGCGATGCCCGCGCCCATCTGGCCACAGCCCACTACGCCGACGCGTGCGATGTCGTCTGGGAGGTCCGTCACATCGTGCCTTTCGCTGCTCTCCATCGCGGGTCCCCCGTACTCGTGCAGTGGTAACTGCGTTCCGGCGCCCGCCACGCCCCCCGACGTTACCCCCGTCCTTGCCCGGCGTGTCGGGCCGGGGCGGGCATGCTGGGCGGACACGAGGCAATGTCACGGAGCGGAACGGAGTCGTCACATGGCGTCCATCGGGAGGCGGGGAGTGTTGGCCGGCGCGGCGGGGGTGCTGGCGGCGGTGGCGGCGGCCCCCGCGCGGGCGGCCGGGCAGTCGCGGGCGGCCGGGCGGCCGGAGACGGGCCGGGCCGGTGCGGGGGAGCGGGTGGAGGAGGCGGGCAAGCCGGCGTTCCGCGGCATGTGGGTCGCCTCCGTGGAGAACGTGGACTGGCCCTCGCGGAGCGGGCTTTCCGCGCGGGAGCAGCGCGCCGAGCTGCTGGCCCTCCTCGACACCGCCGTCGCCCGCCGCCTCAACGCGGTGATCCTCCAGGTCCGGCCGACCGCCGACGCGATGTGGCCCTCGGCGCGCGAGCCGTGGTCGCAGTGGCTCACCGGCGAGCAGGGGGTCGACCCCGGCTGGGACCCGCTCGGCACGGCGGTCACCGAAGCGCACGCCCGGGGGCTGGAGCTGCACGCCTGGTTCAACCCGTACCGGGTGGCCAACCACACCGACCGGAGCCTGCTCGTCCCCGAGCATCCGGCCCGGCGCAACCGGGGCTGGACCGTGCCCTACGGCGGCAAGCTCTACTACAACCCCGGGCTGCCGGAAGTGCGCCGCTTCGTGCAGGACGCCATGCTCGACGCCGTCGCCCGCTACCCCCTCGACGGGGTGCACTGGGACGACTACTTCTACCCGTACCCCGTCGAGGGCCGCGATTTCGACGACGACGCCGCCTACGAGCAGTACGGCCGGTCCTTCGCGACCCGCGCCGACTGGCGGCGCCACAACACCGACACCCTGGTCCGCGAGATGTCCGAGCGGCTGCGGGCGCTGCGCCCCGCGACGCGCTTCGGCATCAGCCCCTTCGCCGTCTGGCGCAACTCCGACCGCGATCCGCTCGGTTCGCCGACCCAGGCGGGCGTCGGCACGTACGACGACCTGTACGCGGACACCCGCAAGTGGGTGCGCGAGGGCTGGATCGACTACATCGTGCCGCAGGCGTACTGGCAGATCGGCCACCCGTCCGCCGACTACGCCGCCATCGTCCCCTGGTGGGCGCGGACCGTCGCCGGCACCCGCGTCCAGCTCTACGTGGGGGAGGCGCTGTACCGCTGCGACGCGGAGAGCTCCACCGCCGCCTGGCGCGATCCGCGCGAGCTGTCCCGGCACCTGCGGTTCGCCGCCGGACACCCGGAGGTCCGCGGCCACGTCTACTTCTCCGCGAAGCAGGTGGACGCGGACCCCAACGGGGCGATGGCCCAGGTGGTCGCCGATCACTATCCGACGGCGGTGGCCGTGCCGCCGCGCTGACCCGCCCGTCTGTCGCCCGGGCCGTCTGCGGGCCCTTCAGGGGCAGCCCGTCAGTGGTCGTGGTCGCCAGTGGTCCTGGTCGTCAGTGGTCTTGGTCGGCGGGGTGCTTCACAATGCAGTCGGGGCCGGGGGACATGACGGCCTCGTGTCCGTCCGTGAAGCGGACGCGGTAGGGAGGGGTGCCGTTCTCTCCCAGGACCTGGGTGATCTCACCGACCTTGTCGTGCTGGCCCACGATCCTGCCGTGCTGAACCAGCTGGTCGCCCTCGGTCGCGCGCATGCTGACCTCCTAGGTGGCGGTCCGATCCGGTGCTAGCAGTTTAGGTCGTTTCACTGCTGTTTGACCTGTTCGGTCTGTCGGGCCGGCCGGTCCGGCCGCTGCGTTACCGCGATGCAGACGAGCACCGCGCACGCGGCGACGGGCGCGGCCGGGGACAGGGTCTCGCCGAGCAGCAGCACCGACCACAGCAGGGTCAGCAGCGGCTGTGCGAGCTGGAGCTGGCTGGCGCGGGCGGCGCCGATCTCGGCCATGCCCTTGTACCAGACGAAGAGGCCGAGGAAGGAGGAGCCGACCGCCACCCAGACCAGCCCGGCCACCCCGCGGCCGGTCGGCTCGACCGGTTCGTACGCGAGCCCGAGCAGGGAGCCGGCCAGGCCGATGGGCAGGCACAGCACCAGCGCCCAGGCGATCACCTGCCAGCCCGGCAGCAGCCGGGCCAGGCGCCCGCCCTCGGTGTACCCGGCCGCGCACACCAGCAGCGCGGCGAAGAGGAAGGCGTCGCCGGCCGAGAGGGCGCCGCCGCTCTGGGCCACGGTGAAGCCGAGGACGACGACCGCGCCGGCCACGGCCGCGGCCCAGAACCTCCGCGAGGGCCGGGCACCGGTGCGCAGCGAGGAGACGACCGCCGTGGTGAGCGGGAGCAGGCCGACCACCACGGCGGCGTGCGAGGTGGTGGAGGTCTGCAGGGCCAGGGTGGTCAGCAGCGGGAAGCCGACGACCACGCCGCCGGCGACGACCGCCAGCCCCGCCCAGTGGGCGCGGGCCGGTACCGGGACGCGCAGGGCCAGCAGGAAGGCGCCGGCCGTCAGGCCCGCGAGCAGACAGCGCAGGCCGAACAGGGACCACGGGCCGAAGCTCTCCAGGCCCCAGGCGGTGCCGGGGAAGGTCAGCGAGAAGGTGACGACTCCGGCCGCGGCGAGGGTGGTGCCGCCGAGGGCGGGCCGGGAGCGGCCGGCTTCGGTGCCTCGAACTGCTATCGCGTTGGGGAGAGTAGCGCTATTCTGTGCTGTCATGTACGAGCGTAGCAGCGTGGCGGAACTGGCGGAATCCCTTCGAGTCGAGCTGAACCGCTACTCGGTGGGTGGAAAGCTCCCGTCGAGCAGGGCCCTGGTCGAGCAGTACCGGGTCAGTCCCGTCACCGTCTCCCGGGCCCTCGCCCAGCTCGCCGCCGAAGGTTTGGTGATCACCCGCCCCGGAGCCGGGGTCTACCGCGCGCAGCCCCGTACGCACGCCCCCGCGCCCGGCGACACCTCCTGGCAGGCCGTCGCCCTGAGCGCCGAGGACGCGGGCGAGGTGGTCCCGCGGTCCGTGGACGCCTCCGGGGTGCTGGTCACCCTGGCCGCCCCGCCGGCCGGGGTCATCGCCCTGCACAGCGGCTACCTGCACGAGGCGCTCCAGCCCGAGCGGGCCATGGCGGCGGCCCTCGCCCGGGCCGGCCGGCGGCCCGGGGTGTGGGGGCGGCCACCCGTGGAGGGGCTGCTCGAGCTTCGGGACTGGTTCGCGCGGGAGATCGGCGGGGCGGTCGCGGCCTCGGACGTCCTGGTGACCGCGGGCGGCCAGAGCGCGCTGGCCACCGCGCTGCGGGCGCTCGCCCCGCCGGGGGCGCCGATCCTCGTCGAATCCCCGACCTACCCGGGGCTGCTGGCCCTCGCGCGGGCCGCCGGCTGCCGGCCCGTCCCCGTCCCGGTGGACGCGGACGGGGTCCGGCCGGAGCTGCTGGCCGCCGCCTTCGAAGCGACCGGGGCGCGGGTGTTCGTATGCCAGCCGCTGTTCCAGAACCCGACCGGGTCCGTCCTGTCCGGCGAGCGGCGGGGCGAGGTGCTGCGGATCGCGCGCGCCGCCGGGGCGTTCGTGCTGGAGGACGACTACGCGCGCTCCCTGGCCCACGAGGACGCGGGCCCGCTGCCCGCGCCGCTCGCCGCCGAGGACCCGGACGGGGTGGTCGTCCACGTGCGCTCCCTGACCAAAGTCACCTCGCCCAGCCTGCGCGTGGGCGCCCTCGCGGCCCGGGGCCCGGTCTTCGACCGGCTGCGCGCCATCCAGGTCGTCGACAGCTTCTTCGTGCCCCGGCCCCTCCAGGAGGCCGCCCTGGAACTGGTGGGCGCACCCGCCTGGCCGCGCCACCTCAAGACCGTGGCCGCCGAACTGCGCCACCGCCGGGACGTCCTCACGGGGGCGCTGCGCCGGGAGCTGCCGGAGCTGGAGGTGCCCCATCCGCCGCGCGGCGGCTACCAGGTGTGGGCGCGGCCCGGCGGGGGCGGCGACGACGCGGCCTTCGTGGCGGCCGCTCTGCGCGCCGGGGTCGCGGTCGCCCCGGGCCGCCCCTACTTCTGCGCGGAACCGCCCGGCCCGTTCGTCCGGCTGAGCTTCGCCGGGGTGTCCGGCGCGGGCGAACTGACCGAGGCCGTCCGACGGCTGAGGGCCGGACTCGGTACGGACGCCTGACCCCGAAATCGGTTGAAGCGCAGGTGGGGCGTGCCTAGCCTGCGGGCATGGACGACACCACAGACACCGGCGGCACGGGCATCCGGATCACCACGCTCGCGGAGCGGCCCGAACTGGCGGCCCGGCTCTGGGACATGAAGGACTCGTGGCCCGAGTTCGCCCAGCACGACGCGCTGGCCTGGCTGCTGTACCCGCGGATGGTGGCCGAGTTCCCGGAGTACGTCCTGATCGCCACCGACGGCGACGCGGTGGTCGCCCGGGGCTTCAGCGTGCCCTTCGCGCAGCACGCGCCGGGCCGCGACGGGGCGCTGCCCGCACAGGGCTGGGACCGGATCCTGATGTGGGCCTTCTCCGACCGGCGGCGCGGGGCCGAGGCCGACACCGTGAGCGCGATCGAGATCAGCATCGCCGTCGGCCGGCAGGGCGAGGGCCTGTCCGGCCGGATGCTCGCCGCGATGCGGGAGAACGCCCGGGCGCGCGGTTTCACCGAGGTGGTGGCGCCGGTCCGGCCCAGCGGAAAGCCCGCCGAGCCGGACACCTCGATCCACGAGTACGCGTACCGCACCCGCGAGGACGGGCTCCCGCACGACCCGTGGCTACGGGTCCACGTGCGGGCGGGCGGGGTCATCGACTCGGTGGCCCCGCTGTCGATGACGATCACCGGCTCCGTCGCCGAGTGGCGGCAGTGGACCGGCCTGCCCTTCGACACGGCCGGCCCGGTCCGCGTGCCGGGCGCCCTCTCCCCGGTCCACTGCGAACCGGAGCAGGGCTTCGCGGTCTACGTGGAGCCGAACGTCTGGGTCCGGCACGCCCTCTCCTAGGCCGTCGCTTTCGGACGGCCTAGAGGAGCGCGATGGAGGCCGTGGCGGAGGAGGGGAGGTAGATCCCTCCGATGCCCGCGTAGGTGACCCGGTAGCCGCGCAGGAGTTCGTCCAGCGGGATCGTCAGCCGGGCCGGTGTGTCGCAGCGGGCGGCTCCGAACTGGTCGGTGACGGCCGTGCAGAGGGTCCGGCCGCCGACGGTGGTGAAGGTGACCGGCACGCCGTCCAGCCCGGCCGGGGCGTCCGCGATCCGCACGGTGGTGCTGAGGTTCTTGACCCCGAACAGCAGCCCGTTCAGCTTCGCCGGACCGGCCGTGGCGAGCGTGGCCACGGCGGGCCGGACCAGCTCGGGCGCCTCGCAGAGCTGGGCGGCGTGAGCGTAGACCTGCCCGGTGGGGCAGGCCACGACGGTGGCGACCCCGCCCGCGCACTGCACGTAGAACCGCTGGTCCTGCAGGCGCGGCAGCCGCCCGGTGACGCCGCCGGCGCACGAGCCCTCGGCGGCGCCCGCGGGTGCGGTCCCCATTCCCAGCGCGAGGACCGCCCCGGCGGCCAGCGCGGTGAGGCCCTTGGAGACCAGTCCCTTGCCGATACGTAACACCCTTGCCCCCAGATCACTCAGTGTGACGAAATGAATACGAAGTGACTATAGGGACGGGTGTGTGGCGGGCGCAACGCTCTCGGGGCATCGCCAGGGAGTACGAATATCCGCTAGGTTGAACGCGTTCAAGTCGAGTGGGCGCGGCCGGAGGGGGCGGGCATGGCGGAGATCTCGTTGCACGGCCGGGGAGCGGCGGGCGGCGTCCTGGGGGCGCGCCGGGCATGGGCCGCCCACCCGTGGCAGCGGCGGATCGCACTGGTCGCGCTGTTCCTCCCGGTGCCGCCCGTGGTGGAGCTGCTCACGGAAGGGCTGTCGCCGTTCCTGCCGGTCGCGCCGGTCCTTCTGCTCGCGGCGCCCACCGCCCTGCGCGGGCACCGGGCCCGGTTCGCGGGCACGTGCGCGGCCCTGGCGGTCGTGCTGCTCGGGTGGTCGCTCTTCGGCACCCTGGAGTCGGGCGCGTGGCTCTTCCTGCCGTCGGCGCTCCTCCTGCTGTGCGCGAACTTCGCCGACCCGCGCGGGCACGCCACCCGGGCCGCGGTCTCCAGCTTCGCCGCCGTGGCCGTCGCGGTGCTGCCCGCGGTCGGCTCGCTGGGAGCCCTGGTCCGTCTGCTCGGCGGCTGAACCGGCTGAACCAGTTGAACCGGCTGAACCGGCTGACCTAGCGGCCCCGGGGCTTTCCGCGCTTGCCGGTGGACTTGGCCGTGGCCTTGCCGCCCTTGGGGGCCCCGGACCGCGGGTTCCTGGCGGCCGGCTTGCCGCCCGACTTGGGGGCGGGCTTACGGGCCGGCTTCGCCTTCTTCTGCTCCGGCTCGGGCTGCGTACGGCCGCGCCCGCGCGAGCTGTTCACGGTCCGCCCGCGCACGATCCCGATGAACTCCTCGACCAGCTCGGGAGTCTCGTCCGCCTCGGGCCACGACAGCGCGACGCGCGACTCGGGGGCGTCGAGCAGGGTCCGGTAGGTGAGGTCCTTGCGGTGGTGCAGCCGCGCGAGCGACTGGGGCACGATCAGGACCCCGATGCCCGCGGCCACCAGCTCGATCGCGTCGGCCGTGGTCTCCGGGCGCTGGAGCGCGGCCTTGCCCGGCAGCTGCTCCCACTCGAGGGTGTCGTCCAGCGGGTGGAGCACGATGTCGTCGGCCAGGTCCGCGAGCGACAGCTCCTCGGCCGCGGCCATGAGGTGGTCCTTCGGGATCACGACGACCGTGGTCTCGGTGTAGAGCGGGATCGCGCTGAGGTCCGTACGGTCGATCGGCAGCCGCACGAACCCGGCGTCGGCGCCGCCGCCGCGCAGCAGTGCGGGGGCCTCGCCCGGAGTGACCTGGACGAGGGTCAGCGGAACGTCGGGCAGGCGCTCCTTCCAGATCCGGACCCACTTCGTGGGAGTCACCCCGGGGACGTATGCGAGCTGGAACGACGGGGGTGTCCGGGAGTCTGTCACCCGGCCAGATTACCGGCCGTGGTCGGAGGTGGCGCACATGCTCGATACCCTTGACCTCATGACGTCGCACCAGACCACCCAGACCATGAAGCCCGCCACTGCGGCGAAGAAGCTGGGTGTGTACCTCGAGGCCACCCCCGCAGAGTTCCAGGAGGGTGTCGTCTCGCGCACCGAGCTGACCGCCCTCCAGGCCGAGCCGCCCCAGTGGCTGCAGGACCTCCGCAACAACGGTCCGCACCCCCGTCCGGTGGTCGCGGGGAAGCTCGGCATCTCCATCGCCGGTCTGGCGCGCGGCGGTGTCACCGAGCCGCTCACCACGGAGCAGATCGAGGCCCTGAAGCAGGAAATGCCCGAGTGGCTCGCGAAGGAGCGCGCCACCCAGGCCGACGTCCGCAAGGAGACCGTCCGCATCAAGCAGATGCAGGCGGAGAAGGCCGAGAAGGCCGAGAAGACCGGGAAGTAACCGCGAGGCGGCCGGGAGGCGGCGTGACGATCGAGGACCTGGTGCGGCTGCGCCGCGCCCGGGACGTGATGGACCGCGACTACGCCGAGCCCCTGGACGTACCGGCCCTGGCGGCCGTCGCCCTCATGTCGCCCGGCCACTTCTCCCGCAGCTTCCGCGCGGCCTTCGGGGAGACCCCGTACAGCTACCTGATGACCCGCCGAGTCGAGCGGGCGAAGGCGCTGCTGCGCCGGGGCGACCTGAGCGTGACCGAGGTCTGCTTCGCGGTCGGATGCACCTCGCTGGGCTCCTTCAGCTCGCGCTTCACGGAGCTGGTCGGCGAGACGCCCAGCGCCTACCGGGCCCGCCGCCACGAGGCCGGCGCCGCCATCCCGGCGTGCGTCGCCAAGGTCTTCACCCGGCCCGTCCGGAACTCCGCGGCCGGCAGGGGAGCGGGATCCACGGCCGCGTCGTAGCGTCGGGGCATGACCATCAAGCTTTCGCAGTGCTTCATCGCCGTCGACGACCACGACAAGGCGCTCGCCTTCTACCGTGACGCCCTCGGCATGGAAGTGCGCAACGACGTCGCCTTCGAGGGGATGCGCTGGGTGACCGTCGGCTCGCCCGAGCAGCCCGACGTGGAGATCGTCCTCGAACCGCCGCTCGCCGACCCCGGCGCCTCGCCGGCCGACCGGCAGGCGATGGCGGAACTGCTGGCCAAGGGCGTGCTCCGCGGGGTGATCTTCTCCACGGACGACGTGGACGCCACCTTCGAACGCATCCGGGCCGCCGGCGCCGAGGTGCTCCAGGAGCCCGTCGACCAGCCGTACGGGGTCCGCGACTGCGCCTTCCGCGACCCGGCCGGCAACATGCTCCGCTTCAACCAGCCCCGGAGCCACTGACCCCGGAGCCACTGACCCCGGAGCCACTGACCCCGGAGCCACTGACCCCGGAGCCACTGACCCCGGAGTCGCCGTCCCCGGGGCCGCTGCCCAGCGCTCCCGCGGGTCCTCACCCGGCGGCGGCGGACCACCCCGGGATCGTCGGCAGCACCGTCTCGGCCACGCGCAGCACCACCGCGTCGTCGGGCACCCCGCCGTCGGAGCGCCACACGTTCAGCTCGTAGGAGCCGCCGCCGTCCTGCGGGTCCAGGGCCACCACGAGGCCGCGGGTGGGGACGCCGGTGCCGGTGCCGGCGCCGCCGCCCGGGCTGAAGCTGAAGGTGATGGTGCGGTCCGAGTAGAAGATGGCCGGACGCCCCAGGACCGTCCGCGGCGGGGTGGTGTTCCACAGGAGCGGGGCCATGGTGGCGACCGTGAGCTGTCCGTAGGAGACCCTCAGGTGCGCGGTGTAGGTCTCGAACTCGACCGAGGCGGTCGGGGCGTGGACCTCCGTGTCGCTGCCGACGGGCTTGGAGGTGTTCCCGCCGCCGTTCGCGTTCTTGGCGGTCTCCCCCGGAGTGCCCAGCAGCTCGGGGAGATCGGGACGGTGCAGTGCCGCGCACAACTGCGCCCCGGTCACCTGCCCGGCCTCGGCCGGTGCGGCCGTCTCCTCGGGGAGTCCGTGCGAGCACGTGGCGGGCTTCGGCCCGCTGGTCGAATTCACCGATTCCCCGGCCACCCAGAGGCCGATTCCCATGGCCCCGATCAAGGCCACGGCCGTGAGCCCCTGCCCTATCGCGGCGCCCTTCGTGATCGTCCCGACGTCCTGGCTCATGTCCCCCACCTGCTGTGATCCCCCGATATGTGCCCGGGGAACGTAACCCGTGATCATCGGGCGGGCAAGGGAGTGACACTGGGGGTGGCGAGGCCGGATGACTGCTTTGCATAAACGTGCGGTCGTACGTATAGTCATGCCATCGAGGAGGAGGGTCCGATGGTGGTACGTGTAGCGGTGGCCGGTGCGAGCGGATACGCGGGCGGGGAAGTGCTGCGCCTGCTGCTCGCCCACCCCGAGGTCGAGATCGGCGCGCTGACCGCCAACTCCAACGCCGGGCAGCCGCTCGGTGCGCTCCAGCCGCACCTGGTGCCGCTGGCCGGACGCGTACTGGAGGCGACCACCCCCGAGGTGCTCTCCGGCCATGATGTCGTGTTCCTGGCCCTGCCGCACGGTCAGTCCGCCGCGGTGGCCGCCCAGCTCGGCGAGGAGGTCCTCGTCGTCGACATGGGCGCCGACCACCGGCTCCAGGACTCCGCCGACTGGGACAAGTTCTACGGCGCCCCGCACGCCGGTACCTGGCCCTACGGCCTCCCCGAGCTGCCGGGAGCCCGCGCGGCCCTGGCCGGCTCCAAGCGCATCGCCGTACCCGGCTGCTACCCGACCGCCGTCTCGCTCGCACTGTTCCCGGCCTACGCCGCGCAGCTCGCCGAGCCCGAGGCCGTGATCGTCGCCGCCTCCGGCACCTCCGGCGCGGGCAAGGCGCTCAAGCCGAACCTGCTCGGCTCCGAGGTCATGGGCTCCATGAGCCCGTACGGGGTCGGCGGCGGCCACCGCCACACGCCCGAGATGGTGCAAAACCTCAGCCCCGTCGCCGGACAGCGGGTCTCCGTCTCCTTCACGCCCACGCTGGCGCCGATGCCCCGCGGCATCCTGGCCACCTGCACCGCCAAGGCGCTGCCGGGCACCACGGCCGACGCGGTCCGCGCCGCGTACGAGAAGGCGTACGCGGACGAGCCCTTCGTCCACCTGCTGCCCGAGGGCCAGTGGCCGGCGACGGCCTCCGTCTACGGTTCCAACGCCGTTCAGATCCAGGTCGCGTACGACGAGGCCGCGCAGCGGATCATCGCGATCAGCGCCATCGACAACCTGACCAAGGGCACCGCCGGCGGCGCGGTCCAGAGCATGAACATCGCGCTCGGGCTTCCCGAGGCGCTGGGTCTTTCCACGATCGGAGTCGCACCGTGAGCGACGCCCGGGCAGCCACCGGGCTGCAGAGGACGACGATGGCCGCAGGGGCGCGCTGCCCGGGCGGAGAAGCGAACGAGGAGATGCAGTGAGCGTCACGGCAGCACAGGGGTTCACGGCGGCCGGCATCGCCGCCGGGATCAAGGCGAACGGCAATCCCGACCTGGCCCTCGTGGTCAACAACGGGCCGCGCCTGGCCGCGGCGGGCGTCTTCACCTCCAACCGGGTCAAGGCCGCCCCCGTCCACTGGTCCGAGCAGGTCCTGCGGGGCGCCACCGTCAGCGCGGTGGTCCTCAACTCCGGCGGCGCCAACGCGTGCACCGGGCCCAAGGGCTTCCAGGACACCCACGCCACCGCGGAGAAGGTCGCCGCCGTCCTGAACCAGCAGGGTCTCGGGAACGGCGTCAACGCCGGCGAGGTCGCCGTCGCGTCCACCGGCCTGATCGGCGTCCTGCTCCCCATGGACAAGCTGCTCCCCGGCATCGGGACCGCGGCCGCCGCGCTCTCCGCCGACGGCGGCGAGGCCGCCGCCATCGCCATCAAGACCACCGACACCGTGCACAAGACGGCCACCGTCTCCCAGGACGGCTGGACGGTCGGCGGCATGGCCAAGGGCGCGGGCATGCTCGCCCCGGGCCTGGCCACGATGCTCGTCGTCCTCACCACCGACGCCGATCTGGACAGCGCCACCCTCGACAAGGCGCTGCGCTCCGCGACCCGCACCACCTTCGACCGGATCGACTCGGACGGCTGCATGTCCACCAACGACACGGTGCTGCTGCTCGCCTCCGGCGCGTCCGGCCGGGTGCCGGCGTACGAGGCGTTCGCGGAGGCCGTACGGACCGTCTGCGACGACCTGGCCCGCCAGCTGATCGGCGACGCCGAGGGCGCCAGCAAGGACATCCGCATCGAGGTCGTCGGTGCGGCCACCGAGGAGGACGCGGTCGAGGTCGGCCGGTCCATCGCCCGGAACAACCTGCTCAAGTGCGCCATCCACGGCGAGGACCCGAACTGGGGCCGCGTTCTGTCCGCGATCGGCACCACGAAGGCCGCCTTCGACCCGGACCGGCTGAACGTCGCCATCAACGACGTCTGGGTCTGCAAGAACGGCTCGGTCGGCGAGGACCGCGACCTGGTCAGCATGAAGGGCCGCGAGGTCCGCATCACCGCGGACCTGTCCACCGGTGCGCAGTCCGCGGTCATCTGGGCCAACGACCTCACCGCCGAGTACGTCCACGAGAACAGCGCGTACTCCTCATGAGCACGGCAGGCAAGCACACCGCACGCAGGCACACCGCCCTGCCCAAGGCCGAGATCCTCATCGAGGCCCTGCCCTGGCTGACCCGGCACAACGGGAAGGTCGTCGTCATCAAGTTCGGCGGCAACGCCATGATCGACGAGGACCTGAAGGCCGCCTTCGCCCAGGACGTCGTCTTCCTGCGCCAGGCCGGTCTCAAGCCGGTCGTCGTGCACGGCGGCGGCCCGCAGATCAACGCCCAGCTGGACAAGCAGGGCCTGGTCAGCGAGTTCAAGGCGGGTCTGCGCGTCACCACGCCCGAGGCGATGGACGTCGTACGGATGGTCCTGGCCGGGCAGGTCCAGCGCGAGCTGGTCGGGCTGCTCAACCAGCACGGGCCGCTGGCCGTCGGCATGACCGGCGAGGACGCGCACACCATCACCGCCACCAAGCACCTGCCCGAGATCGACGGCGAGAGCGTCGACATCGGGCGGGTCGGCGAGATCACCGCGATCGACACCGGCGCGATCGAAGCGCTGCTGGCGGACGGCCGGATCCCGGTCATCTCCTCCATCGCGCGCAGCGCCGACGACCACCACGTGTACAACGTGAACGCCGATACGGCCGCAGCGGCGCTCGCCGCCGCGCTCGGCGCCGAGACGCTGATGGTGCTCACCGACGTGGAGGGGCTCTACGCGGACTGGCCCAACAGCGACGAGGTCATCAGCCGGCTCACCGTCAGCCAGCTGGAGAAGCTGCTGCCCGAGCTGTCCAGCGGCATGGTCCCGAAGATGGAGGGCTGCCTGCACGCCGTCCGCAACGGGGTGACCACCGCCCGGGTGATCGACGGGCGGGTCCAGCACTCGATCCTGCTGGAGATCTTCACCGACGAGGGCATCGGCACGATGGTCGTGCCCGACGCACAGGCGGCAGCACAGGCCGCCGACACCCAGGGAGGGGACCCCGCATGACCGGCAACCAGGCCACCGGCAACCAGCACTTCGCCGCCCGCTGGCAGGGCGCGCTGACCAACAACTACGGCACCCCCGCGCTGGCGCTCGTACGCGGCGAGGGCGCGCAGGTCTGGGACGCGGACGGCAAGCAGTACACCGACTTCGTCGGCGGCATCGCGGTCAACGCCCTCGGCCACGCGCACCCGGCGATCGTCACCGCCGTGACCGAGCAGATCTCCACGCTGGGCCACGTCTCCAACCTCTACGCCTCCGAGCCGGTCCTCGCGCTCGGCGAGCGGCTGCTCCAGCTCTTCGGCCGCCCCGGCAAGGTCTTCTTCTGCAACTCCGGTGCCGAGGCCGTCGAGGCCGCCTTCAAGATCGGCCGGCTGACCGGGCGGACCCACATGGTCGCCACCGACGGCGGCTTCCACGGCCGCACCATGGGCGCCCTGGCGCTCACCGGCCAGCCGAAGAAGCAGGGCCCGTTCCTGCCGCTCCCCGGAGACGTCACGCACGTTCCCTACGGCGACGTGGAGGCCCTGCGGGCCGCCGTCACCGAGGAGACGGCGCTCGTGATCATCGAGCCGATCCAGGGCGAGAACGGCGTGGTCGTTCCCCCGGCCGGATACCTGACCGCGGCCCGCGAGATCACCCGGGCCACCGGCACCCTGCTCGTCCTCGACGAGGTGCAGACCGGCATCGGGCGCTGCGGCCAGTGGTTCGAGCACCAGGCGCACGAGGGCGTCGAGCCCGACGTCGTCACGCTCGCGAAGGGCCTCGGCGGCGGTCTGCCGATCGGCGCCGTCGCCGCCTTCGGGCCCGCGGCCGACCTGCTCCAGCCCGGCCAGCACGGCACCACCTTCGGCGGCAACCCGGTCGCGTGCGCCGCCGGCCTCGCCGTGATCGACACCATCGCCGCCGACGGGCTCCTCGGTCAGGTCAAGGAGCGCGGCGAGCACCTGCGGGGCGGAATCGAAGGATTCGCACACCCGCTCGTCTCGCACGTCCGCGGCGCGGGCCTTCTGCTGGGTATCGTGCTGACCGAGCCGCTCGCACCGCAGGTGCAGGCCGCGGCTCAGGACGCCGGCTTCCTGGTCAACGCGCCCGCCCCCGACGTCGTACGGCTCATGCCTCCGTACGTGCTGTCCGAGGCCGAGGCGGACGCGTTCCTCCAGGCCCTGCCCGGCGTGCTGGACGCAGCGAAGTCCGCCGCGGACGTGGACGGATGATCAATCGGGGAATGGGACGACGATGAGTCAGGCGCAGGAACACGAGCCGAACGGGCAGTCCGTTCCGCAGACCCGCACCGCCCGCCACCGCCGGATCGTGGACATCCTCAACCGGCAGCCGGTCCGCTCCCAGAGCCAGCTGGCCAAGCTGCTCGCCGACGACGGGCTGAGCGTCACCCAGGCGACGCTCAGCCGCGACCTCGACGAGCTCGGCGCGGTGAAGATCCGCAACACCGGCGGCGAGCTGATCTACGCGGTTCCCAGCGAGGGCGGCTTCCGCACCCCGCAGGCGCCGCTCGGCGAGTCGGCGAAGGAGGAGCGCATGCGGCGCCTCTCCGGCGAACTGCTGATCTCGGCGGAGGCCTCCGCGAACCTCGTGGTCCTGCGCACCCCGCCGGGTGCCGCCCAGTTCCTCGCCTCCGCGATCGACCAGGCCGAGCTCCAGGCCATCCTCGGCACGATCGCGGGCGACGACACCCTGATGCTGATCAGCCGCGACCCGGCGGGCGGCCAGGCCCTCGCCGACCACCTGCTGAGGCTGGCCCAGAAGGAGGGCTGACCCCTCCTCAGTACCGGGTGACGGCCAGGTCGCCCGACTCCGTGCCGATCGCGATGTGCGGGTGCCTGCGCGGGTTCGCCCAGCGCAGTACCGCGCGCATCGCGTCCTCGGGGACCGACACGCAGCCGGCCGTCGCACCCTTGCCGTTCACGTGCAGGAAGATGCCCGCGCCCCGGCCCCGTACCGGGTGCTCGTAGTTGAAGGCGACGACCAGGGCGTGCGCGTACTGCTGCGCGTACGTGGTCAGGTGCTCCGCCTCGCCGGGCGCGCAGTCCGCGGGCAGCGGTTCCACCCAGCGGTTGTAGCTCGCCGAGGCGTTGTCCTGGCACCACCAGGCATCGGGGGTCACCCGCCGGTAGGGGTGCGCCGTACCGGCCGGGGCGCGCGCGATGCCGAAGGCGTAGGGGAGGGCGTACAGGCCGGCCGGGGTGGTGTTCGTGCCCTGGGTCCGGGTCGTGCCCTCGGTCAGCCCGTTCGCGCCGAAGCGGGCGGGCGCGCTCCCCACCGCGTGCCAGCGCCCCGCCCACCGGTTCCACCAGGTCAGGCGCCCGGTCGTGGAGCCGGGGGCCGGAGCCACGGCGGTGATCAGCTGACTGCCGCCGCCGGTGTCGGCGAGCCGGGCGGGCAGCGGCGGGTCGCCGTGGGGGCCCTGTACCAGCAGGCTGGTGACGATCAGTGAGGCGGCGAGGAGCGTGGTACGCAGCACACGTCAGACGGTACGGGGCGGAAGGGGCAGCGGCAGCGCAGGCAGGCCGTCGACGCTCACTCCGATGAACTCCTTCTTCTCGCAGTAGGCGTTGAACTCCTCGTCCGTCTTGCGGCCGAAGTACTCCGCGTGGAGCGTGCGCTCGCCCTGGTACTCCATGAAGGGGATGGCGTACCCGCACACGTCCGCGATCCGGCGGGCCTTGACGAGGATGACCGCGCGCGCCGCGGGTCCGTCGGCGTTCCCGAACAGCTCGACGAGCCCGTCCCAGCGCGGGTCGTCGCGGAAGACCGCCTCGCCGTCGCCGTGGATGCGCACGATGTTCGGCGGCCCGCTGAACGCGCACCACATCAGCGTGATGCGGCCGTTCTCGCGGACGTGCGCGATGGTCTCGGCGCCGCTGCCGCCGAAGTCCAGGTAGGCGAGGGTCTGCTCGTCGATGACGACGAGCGTCCCGGCGCGGCCCTTGGGGGAGAGGTTGACGTGGCCGTCGCCGGACAGCGGGGCGGTGGCCGTGAAGAAGATCGGCTGTTCCTCGATGAAGGTGCGGAGCCTGCCGTCAATGCGATCGTAGAGCTTTCCCATGGTTCGATTATCGGTGCGGCGGGGGCGGCGTGGGACGGCGTTTTCACCAGATGAGACGGGCCCTGCGCATCTCGCTCCGGTCGAGCTCGCCGAAGTACCGCTTGTAGAGCGCCCGCAGCCGGGCCGGTTCGAAGGCCTCCCGGCGGGCCGTCGCCTGCCAGTCCCACCTCCGCAGCAGGTCCAGGGCGATGCGCCGCAGCGCCGGGTCGGGGTCGTCCAGCGCGGCGGTCAGCGCCGGCAGCCCCTCGTCGGCCTGCCGGGCGGCCAGCAGCCGCAGGGCGGCCCGGCGGACGTGCGCCGGCCGGTCCGGCCGGGTGCGTGCCACCAGCGGGCCCGCCGGTATCCGGCCGGCCGTCGGGCGCAGCGAGCGGGCCGCCTCCCGGACCACCGCCGGCGCCGGGTCGTCCAGCAGCGCGGTCAGCACCTCCGGGCCGGGGCCGGCGTCGAGCAGCCGCAGCCCCGCGAGGGCCGCCGCCCGGATCCGGGCGTCCCGGTGGCCGAGCAGGCCGGTCAGCACGGCGGAGTCCGCCCGTACGTCGCATTCCGCGAGCCCGAGCACGGCCCCGGCCGACGGGGAATCGGCGCACAGCCGCAGGTACGCGGCGTGCGCATCGGCCCCGTCCTGGCGGAGCAGCCACCGGGCGCAGGCCCGTACCGTCCCCGACGGGTCGGCGAGGTGCCGGGGGGCCTCAGCGGCCCGGCCGGCCGCGCGCAGGGCGGTGACGCCCGCCGCCCGGACGAATCCGGCACGGGAGCCCAGCAGCGCGTCCACGGCGGAGTCCTCGGAGCCGTGCGCGGCCAGGGAGGCCAGCGCTGCCTCCGTCCACAGGCGCCGCAGGACGGCGTCCGGCTCCCCGGCTGCGCGCCGGGCCAGTTCGGGGGCCGTGAAGGAGCCCGCGGCCTCCAGGGTGATCCGTACGGCCGCCCGGCGCGTCCGCAGGTCGCGGTGGGTGCACAGCTCCGCCCGGACTCCGGCGTACCGGGGCTCGCGCAGCGCGGCCTCGAACGCGGCGACGGCCCAGCGGCCCTCGCGGCGCTCCGCGAGGTGCATCACCATCGGGGTCAGGGCGCGCAGGGTGTCCGCCCCGGCATCCCGCAGCGCATCGGCGACGAGGCTCCGGGCGGCCTCCCGGACCTGCCGGGTCCAGTCGGCGCAGCGCAGCACGGCCAGCGGCAGCAGCCCGGGGACGCCCGCGGCCCCGGCGAGGGCGCGCTCCCGGATCCGCCCGTCCCAGTGGCACAGGGCGGTCGCGGGGTGCGAGCCGAGGGCCTCGCCGTGCTGGGGGGCCATGTACCGCACCCCGAGGTCCAGCGCGGTCCAGGCGGCCGGGTCCTCGGTGTCGAGCACCTCGTCGAGCGGCGGCTCCGTACCGTCGGCGAGCTTCAGTGCCGCGTCGCGGCCCGCGGCCAGCCCCCACTCCGCGGGCTGCTGCAGCAACCGGCGGGCCCAGCCGCGTACGGCGGGGTCGCGGTGCGAGGTCAGGGACCGGGCGATCCGGCGCCGGACCGGGAGCGGGCGCTGCTCCAGCAGGGCCAGTGCCACGACCCGCACGGGGGCGGGCCGGCCGGCCGCGAACAGCTCCAGCAGCCAGGACTCCGGCCGGGTGCGGGCGTACGGGAGCACCAGCGAGCGGGCCTCGCGGGCGACGGGCGGATGCGGATCGGCCAGGTACGCCAGCAGCTCTTCCGCGGTGGCGGCGCCGTGCCTGCGCAGGCCGGAGACGGCCGCGGCCCGCACGCGTCCGTCGGGGGCCCGGGCGAGGACCCGCAGGAGCGGCAGGTCCGAGGCGTCGCCGGCCTCGGCCAGCCCGAACACCGCCCCGGGCACCGGGGATTCCGCGCACAGCCCGCGGTAGTGGGCCGCCGGGTCCTGCCCGGCGGCGCGCAGCTCCCGGCGGGCCGCCTCGCGCATCCGCGGCGCGGGGTCCGTCAGGTGGGCGGCCACCTCGCCGGCCCGCCCGGCGCGGCGCAGCTCGCCGACGGCGGTGACCCGCAGGGAGGTGCGGTCCTGGGCGAGCAGGAAGTCGAGGAGGGGGCCGGGGAGGGGGTCGGTGAGGGCGTCGGGCCGGGCGTCCAGGGCGGCCCGGGCGGCCTCCTCGCAGCGGGCGCGCACCACCCGGTCCCGGCTCGCGGCGGCTGTTTCCAGGAGCCGCCCGGGTGTCAGGCTGCCCGCCTCCAGGGCCAGTTCGAGGGCGGCCCGCCGGGTGTCGGGGGCCGGTCCGGTGAGGACGAGCCCGGCCACCTGCTCGGTGCCGAGCATCCCGGAGTGCAGCGCGGCGTGGCGGATCCGTGAGGCGGGGTCCGCGGCGAGTTCCGCGACGCGGTCCGCCGGGAGCAGTCCGTGGGCCAGGGCGGCCCGGACGGCGGCGCAGCGGGTCTCCCGGTCGGGGTCGTCCGTCAGCCCGGTGATCAGGCCGGCGGGGACCGCCCCGAGCCGGTCCAGGCACAGCCCCCAGCCCCAGGCTCCGTACCGGCGCAGGCTCAGCAGCAGGGCGAGCGGCGCCAGGGCGGGTACGAGATCGGCCGCACCTCCACCGGCCGCCGCATCCAGTTCCGCGGTCAGCACCGCCCGCGCCCGCTCCCGTACGGGCTCCTCCGCGTCGGCGCACCGGATCAGCACCAGCTCCAGGACCTCGGGCCGGCCGCCCGCCCGCCCGAGGGCGGCCTCCCGCACCCGGGGGTCGGCGTGGCACAGGCAGAGGGCGAGCTCGGCGGCGGCCGGGGGCGTGGCCGCCCAGGTCGCCCCGTGTCCGTCGTGCCAGTGCGGGGCGGTGCTCCAGTCGGCGATCTCCCGCTGGTCGAACCAGTGCGGGCCCACCCGGACGGTGCCGGAGGACTTCCAGCCCATGTGGCGGGAGAAGGTGGCCCAGTAGACGCCCCCGTCGAGTTCCGCCCATGCCCGCGGGCCGTCGCCGTCTAGGGCGCGGGCGGGGTCCTTGCCGTGCAGCAGCCGGGCGGCGGGTGAGCGGAATTGGGTCCGGGACAGGGGCGGGAGCATCTCCATGCGCGCACTCTAGGTGGTTGGCATGCCCGCTGACCTCCTGTTATTCCCTCGATTGACGAATCATGCAGACCAGTGCATAGTTATGCCTATCGCTGGATGCACCGTGTAAGGAGAACCCCGTGGCCGAGCGCGTCGTACTCGCCTATTCAGGCGGTCTGGACACCTCCGTCGCCATCGGCTGGATCGCCGAGGAGACGGGCGCCGAGGTCATCGCCGTCGCGGTGGACGTCGGCCAGGGCGGCGAGGACCTGGACGTCATCCGCAAGCGGGCGCTCGCCTGCGGCGCGGTCGAGGCCGAGGTCGCCGACGCCCGGGACGAGTTCGCCGACGAGTACTGCCTCCCGGCGATCAAGGCGAACGCCCTCTACATGGACCGCTACCCGCTGGTCTCGGCCCTCTCGCGGCCGGCCATCGTCAAGCACCTCGTGGCCGCCGCCCGCAAGCACGGCGCCACCACCGTCGCCCACGGCTGCACCGGCAAGGGCAACGACCAGGTCCGCTTCGAGGCCGGCATCGCCGCCCTCGGCCCCGACCTCACGTGCATCGCCCCGGTCCGCGACTACGCGATGACCCGAGACAAGGCCATCGCCTTCGCGGAGAAGGCGGACCTGCCGATCGCGACCACCAAGAAGTCCCCGTACTCCATCGACCAGAACGTCTTCGGACGCGCCGTCGAGACGGGCTTCCTGGAGGACATCTGGAACGCGCCGATCGAGGACATCTACGAGTACACCGCGGACCCCGCCCTGCCGCGCGAGGCCGACGAGGTCGTCATCTCCTTCAAGGAGGGCGTCCCGGTCGCCATCGACGGCAAGCCCGTCACCGTGCTCCAGGCCATCCAGCAGCTCAACGAGCGCGCCGGGGCCCAGGGCATCGGCCGGATCGACATCGTCGAGGACCGGCTCGTGGGCATCAAGTCCCGCGAGGTGTACGAGGCTCCGGGCGCGATCGCGCTGATCACCGCCCACCAGGAGCTGGAGAACGTCACCGTCGAGCGCGAGCTGGCCCGCTACAAGCGGCAGGTCGAGCAGCGCTGGGGCGAGATGGTCTACGACGGCCTGTGGTTCTCCCCGCTCAAGCGCGCACTGGACGGGTTCATCAACGAGGCCAACCAGCACGTCAGCGGTGACATCCGGATGACCCTGCACGGCGGCCGCGCCGTGGTCACCGGCCGGAAGTCGGACGAATCGCTCTACGACTTCAACCTCGCCACCTACGACTCGGGCGACACCTTCGACCAGTCGAAGGCCCAGGGCTTCATCGAGATCTTCGGGCTCTCCTCGAAGATCGCGGCCCGTCGCGACCTCGCCTGATCTGGCACCGTAGTACGACACCGCAGTACGAACTGTCTCCCCGTTACCTCCGCGACGGGGAGGCGGTTGCACATCCGAAGCCATGCACGTTCTTGAGGAGCAGTAGCTGTGAGCAGCAACAACGGTGGTGACGTCCGGCTCTGGGGCGCCCGGTTCGCCGACGGTCCCGCCGAGGCCCTCGCGAAGCTGTCCGCGTCGGTCCACTTCGACTGGCGCCTGGCCCCGTACGACATCGCGGGCTCCAAGGCCCACGCCCGCGTGCTCGCCAAGGCGGGCCTGCTCACGGCCGACGAACTCGACCGCATGATCGCCGGGCTGGACCAGCTCGCGGTCGACGTGGAGAACGGCTCCTTCACCGGCACCATCGCCGACGAGGACGTCCACACCGCACTGGAGCGGGGCCTGCTGGAGCGGCTCGGCGCCGACCTCGGCGGCAAGCTGCGCGCCGGCCGGTCGCGCAACGACCAGATCGCCACCCTCTTCCGCATGTACCTGCGCGACCACGCCCGGATCGTCGGCGGCCTGATCGCCGACCTCCAGGACGCGCTCGTCGGTCTCGCCGAGGCGCACGCCGACGTGGCCATGCCGGGCCGGACCCACCTGCAGCACGCGCAGCCGGTGCTCTTCGCCCACCACGTACTGGCCCACGTGCAGGCCCTGACCCGGGACGCGGAGCGGCTGCGCCAGTGGGACACCCGCACCGCGGTGTCCCCGTACGGTTCCGGCGCCCTGGCGGGCTCCTCGCTCGGCCTGGACCCGGAGGCGGTCGCCGCCGATCTCGGCTTCGAGCGCGGCTCGGTCGGCAACTCCATCGACGGCACGGCCTCGCGCGACTTCGTCGCCGAGTTCGCCTTCGTCACCGCGATGATCGGGATCAACCTGTCCCGGATCGCGGAGGAGATCATCATCTGGAACACGAAGGAGTTCTCCTTCGTGACCCTGCACGACGCCTTCTCCACCGGGTCGTCGATCATGCCGCAGAAGAAGAACCCGGACATCGCGGAGCTGGCGCGCGGCAAGTCGGGCCGCCTCATCGGCAACCTGACGGGTCTGCTGGCCACCCTGAAGGCCCTTCCCCTGGCCTACAACCGGGACCTCCAGGAGGACAAGGAGCCGGTCTTCGACTCCTGCGACACCCTCGAAGTCCTGCTGCCGGCCTTCACCGGCATGATGGCCACCCTCACGATCAACCGGGAGCGGATGGAGGCGCTGGCCCCGGCCGGCTTCTCCCTCGCCACCGACATCGCGGAGTGGCTGGTCAAGCAGGGCGTGCCGTTCCGGGTGGCGCACGAGGTGGCCGGCGAGTGCGTCAAGGAGTGCGAGGGGCTCGGCATCGAGCTCGACGAGCTCACGGACGAGCAGTTCGCGAAGATCTCGGAGCACCTGACCCCGGAGGTCCGTACGGTCCTCAACGTCAAGGGCGCGCTGGCCTCCCGGGACGGCCGCGGCGGCACCGCCCCGTCGGCGGTGGCGATCCAGCTCACGGAGCTGAAGGCCGACCTGGTCATCCAGCACGCCTGGGCCACGCACAAGAACTGACCGCCGAGAGCAACCGCGGTGCCCGCAGGGGCGGGGGGGGGGCCCCCCGGGCCCGCGCCCCCCCCCGCGGGGGTGGGCCCCCCCCGGCCCCGCCCCCCAGAAGGCCCGCCCCCCCCCCGCCCCCC
>NZ_JBHXKA010000026.1:30604-77473 GCF_042722885.1 Streptomyces sp. NPDC058401 | reverse complement strand
GGCCCTCACGACGCGGGACACTGCCGCGCGGACCCCCGTACGGGCGAGCCTTGAGCCATGAACACGAAGACAGCGACGCAGCCCCGCGCCGCCACGGACCCCGCCGCCGACGGTGTCGTGGTGAGCTTCGAGAACGTGACCAAGAACTACGGCCCGGTCCGGGCGGTCGACGGCCTGTCCCTCGCCCTGTACCCGGGCGAGACCGTCGCGCTCCTCGGCCCCAACGGCGCCGGCAAGTCCTCCACCCTCGACCTGCTCCTCGGCCTGCGCCCCGCCGACTCCGGATCCGTCCGGCTCTTCGGCACCACCCCCCGCGAGGCCGTGGTGGCCGGCCGGGTCGGCGCCATGCTGCAGACCGGCGGCCTGATGGAGGAAGTGACCGTACGCGAACTGGTCGAGCTGGCCTGCGCCCTGCACCCGCGCCCGTACCCGGTCGAGCAGGTCCTCGGCCTCGCCGGAGTCACCGACATCGCCGGCCGGACCGTGGGCAAGCTCTCCGGCGGCCAGGAGCAGCGCGTGCGCTTCGCCCTGGCCACGGCCGGGCACAGCGACCTGATCGTGCTCGACGAGCCCACCACCGGCATGGACGTCACCGCCCGCCAGGCCTTCTGGGCCACCATGCGGGAGCAGGCCGCCCAGGGCCGCACCGTCCTCTTCGCCACGCACTACCTGGAGGAGGCCGACGCCATCGCCGACCGGGTGCTGGTCCTGAGCAAGGGCCGGCTCCTCGCCGACGGCACCGCCGCCGAGATCAAGGCCCGGGCCGGCGCCCGCCGGATCACCTTCGACCTGCCCGACCGTCCGGCCGACGAGCAGGCCCTGCGCGAACTGCCGCACCTCACCGGCTTCGAACGCCACGGAGACACGGTCCGGATCCAGTCGAGCGACGCCGACGCGACCGTCCACGCCGTGTACGCCCTGGGCCTGTACCCCCGCAACCTGGAGGTCGCGGGCCTGGGCCTGGAGCAGGCCTTCATCGCCCTCACCGCGGCCCAGGAGGCCTGAGCACCATGCCGAACCCCGGAACGACCAAGCTGGTCAGGCTCGAAGTCACCCGCGCCCTGCGCAACAAGAAGTACCTGTTCTTCACCGTGCTCTACCCGGCCGCCCTCTTCCTGATGCTCGGCGGCACCCTGAGCGGCACGACCAAGGTCATGGGCACGGAACTGACCATGCCCGCGTTCTACATGGTGGCGATGGCCTCCTTCGGCGCCCTGACCGCCGTCCTCATGGGCAACAGCGAGCGCATCGCCAAGGAGCGCGAGGCGGGCTGGACCCGCCAGCTGCGCCTCACCTCCCTGCCCGGCCACGGGTACGTCATCGCCAAGACCGCGAGCGCCGGCGTGCTCTCGCTCCCCGCGATCCTCGTCGTCTTCGCCGTCGCGGCGGCCGCCAAGGGCGTCCGGTTCGAGGCCTGGCAGTGGCTCGCCCTCACCGGCTCCATCTGGGCCGGCAGCCTGGTCTTCGCCGCCCTGGGCGTGGCCCTCGGCTACCTCGCCAGCGGGGACACCGTCCGCCCCATCACCATGCTCTGCTACTTCGGCCTCTCCATCCTCGGCGGCCTGTGGATGCCCACCGCCGCCTTCCCGCAGTGGCTGCAGAACATCTGCGCATGGCTCCCGACCCACGCCTACGCCGGCCTCGGCCAGGCCATCGAGCTGGGCGGCGCGCCGCACGCCAGGGACGTGGCGATCCTCGCGGGTTACTTCGTACTGTTCACTGGTGCCGCCGCCTGGCTGTACCGCAAGGACTCCCTGAAGGCGTGAGGGCCGTGACGAGCATCCCGCAAGCCGGGGAACCGACGGGGGTACCGGGCGCGACCCGGGTCGGGGTCCGGCCCGAGAACGGCCGGCAGCGGATCGTGAAGGCGCTGTGGATCAGCGTCTGGCTCGTCTACCTCAGCGCCCCCGTCACCGACCTGGTCAGCGGCGGCCACGGCACCACGGCCCGGCTGCTCGGCGGCCTGGGCCTCGCGGCCTTCATCGCCTGGTACCTGCTCCTCGTCTTCCGCACCGCCCGGCAGTCGGACACCGCCCGGGTCCTGTTCTCGGTGACTGTGCTCGCAGCCCAGGCCGCGGTCCTCTCCCTGACGCTCGGCCGCGAATGGCTCGTCCTCTTCGTCTACGTGGCCATCGCCTCCGGCGCCGCCCTCCCCGGCGAGGTCTCCCGCTGGACCGTCCCCGGCGCGACCGCCCTGCTCACGGCCACGGCCCTAGCGGTCCCCGGCGGCAAGGCCTACCTCGCCGGACTGCTGATCCCGGCCCTGATGGGCGGCTTCGCCATGGTCGGCATCCGCGCGATGATCCGCACCACCATCGAACTGCGCGAGGCCCGGGCCACGGTGGCGCAGCTCGCCGCCAACGAGGAACGGCTGCGGATGGCCCGCGACCTGCACGACCTGCTGGGACACTCGCTGTCCCTGATCACCCTCAAGAGCGAGCTCGCCGGGCGGATGCTGCCCGGCCGGCCCGAGGAGGCCGCCCGCCAGGTGGCCGACATCGAGCAGGTCAGCAGACAGGCGCTGGTCGACGTACGGGAAGCCGTGAGCGGCTACCGGCGGCCGACGCTCCCCGGCGAACTGGCGGGCGCCCGCACCGCCCTGACGGCGGCCGGCATCCTCGCGGACCTCCCCGCCGACTGGGCGGGGGAACTCCCGGAGGAAACCGAATCGGCGCTGGCCTGGGCGCTGCGCGAAGCCGTCACGAACGTGGTCCGGCACAGCGGGGCGAAGCGCTGCGCGATCACCCTCACCACACACCAGACCCTGGCGGGCCCGGTGGCGGAACTGACCGTCACCGACGACGGCCGGGCCGGCCCCTGCGCCCCCGGCAACGGCCTCACCGGCCTGACCGAACGCCTGACCGCGGTGGGCGGCACCCTGACCGCGGCCCCAGCCCCCCGATCCGGCTTCCGCCTCCAGGCACGGGTCCCCCTAGGATCCGGGTCATGAGCCCACGCCCGATCCGGATCCTCCTCGCGGAGGACCAGTCGATGGTCCGCGAGGCCCTGGCCGCCCTCCTCGGACTGGAACCGGACATCGAGGTACTGGCCCAAGTCGCCCGCGGCGACGAGGTGGTGGCCGCGGCCCGGGCCCACGACGTCAACGTCGCCCTCCTCGACATCGAGATGCCGGGCATGACGGGCATCGAGGCGGCAGCCGCCCTGCACGCCGCCCTGCCCGCCCTGCGCATCGTGATCCTGACGACCTTCGGCCGCCCCGGATACCTGCGGGGAGCGATGGAGGCCGGAGCCTCAGCCTTCCTCGTCAAGGACGCGCCGGCCGCGCAACTCGCCGCGGCGGTGCGCAAGGTCCTGGCGGGGGAGCGCGTCATCGACCCCGCCCTGGCGGCAGCCGCCCTCGCCGAGGGAGCCAACCCCCTGACCGACCGCGAACGGGAGGTCCTGCGCGCAGCCGAGTCCGGCGCCACCAACGCAGAACTGGCCGCCCTCCTCCACCTCTCCCAGGGCACCGTCCGCAACTACCTCTCGACAGCCATCCAGAAACTGGCCTCCCGCAACCGAGCGGAAGCGGTCCGCGTGGCCCGCGAAAAGGGCTGGCTATAGCCGACACCACATCCAGCCGTCCGGTAAATCCAGCCCCGCCGGCGCTTGAGGCGCGGGGCCTGGGGCGGAGCCCCAGGGGGTCCGGGCGCAGCCCGGCACCCCGCTTTCAGCCCCGCCGGCGTTTGAGGCGCGGGTCCGGGCCGGCCCGGGGAACGGTGGAAGGGCGGGCAGGGGACTTCCCCGCGCAGCGGCAAAGGGTGCTGCGGGGACTTCGCCCCGCGCAGCGGCACGCCGGGGGCCAGGCCCTAGTTCAGCAGGGCCCGCGCGGCCATCGCTTCCGCCCGGATCCGCACCGCGGACGGCGGATCGATCACGTCCACGACCACCGCGTAGGAGTCCATCTCCGCCGCCCCCGCCACGAACTCCCCCCGCTCCACGAGCAGCTTCGCCCGTTCGTACCGCAACGCCGCAGGATGCGAGGGCAACAGCAGCGCCAGGTCCAGCGCCCACAGCGCCACCCCGGAGTGCTCGGGCCGCGACGAGGCCCAGGCCCGGATGTTGTTCAGGATCCGCAGCACGATGTCCATCGTGCGCGCCGCGGTCCGCGGCCCCGCCGCCAGCTCCGCCGGACCCGCGCCCAGCGAGGCGCCCCCGGCGAAGGGGTCGACGACCACGCCCTCTTCCGGATCCCCGAAGCCGACCACGAAGTGTCCGGGCAGTGCCAGCCCGTACACCGGGGCCCCGGCCCGCCGGGCCACCTCCAGCCAGACCACCGACAGCAGGATCGGCAGCCCCCGGCGCCGCCGCAGCACCTCGTGCAGCAGCGAGGACGAGAGCCGGTCGTAGTCGGCCGGAGTGCCGTGGAACCCCATCCGCCCGCCCAGCAGCTCGGACACCGCCGAAGCCCACGCGCGGGCGCCCCGCAGCCCGTACGGCAGCATTCCCGCCAGCCGGTCCAGCTCGATCTGCGCCCAGTCCATGGCCCGTTCGTCGAGCTCGGGGTCCCCCTCCGCGGCCAGCAGCAGGCAGAGCGCGGCCAGGTCGGGCCGTTCCGCCCGCGCCTCGGCGGCGAACTGCTCCCGCCAGGCCGAGGTCACGCCGCCGCCCGGCGGTAGTGGTGGTAGGAGTGGTGCGTCCCGAAGCCCATCCCCTCGTACAGGGCCCGCGCGGCGGTGTTGTCGTTCTCGACCTGGAGCCACGCCGCCGAGGCGCCCTCCTCCAGCGCGCGCCGCGCCAGCGCCGCCATCACGGCGGAGGCGAGCCCGCGGCGCCGGTGCTCCGGGTCGACCTCGACGGCCGCGAACCCGGCCCACCGGCCGTCGACGACGAGCCGCCCGATCGCCTGCCCGGGCACGGCCGCGAACCACACCGAGGGGCCCGCCGTCAGGACGCGGCGTGCGGACTCGGGGTCCTTCACCCGCCCGTAGCGGGAGAGCCAGTCCTCGTCCGGAGCACGGGTCAGCCGTACGCCCGCGACCACGGAATCGTCCACCGGCAGGTCACCGACCGCCGCCAGCCCGCCGACCCGCACCTCGGCCGACACCTCGCGGACCCAGCCCCGGTCCTCCAGCTCCGCGCACAGCAGCTCCTGCGTGCCCGCGGCCCCCGTGGCGGTCTGGATGTAGGCCGGAAGACCCCGGCGGGCGTACCAGGAGGTCACTCGCGCGAGTGCATCGTCCAGCGGCGTTCCGGGATCGCCGAGCGGCAGTACGGAGTTGGCCCGGCGGGTGAATCCGCCGGACGCGCGCAGCGTCCACTCGCCCAGCGGCTCGCTCTCCAGCGGCACCCAGGCCCGTGCGCAGACCCGCGCGAGCTCCTCGAAGGAGGCCGCGGGACCCCTGCGGCGGGCCGGCGCGGCCGGTACGACCTTGCCCGCCACCAGCAAGGATTCCGCGATGCGGACGGACTCGCCGGTCTTTCGTGTGATCGTCACCACACCCGCGTTCCAGGATGTGAGAACCCCTACGGTGTCCGTGAAAGAGGGGCCCCCGGTCGAGCCGCGCTCCACCCGTCGCACAGAGACACGTTTACCCACGTCAGCGGGTGTAATCCGGATCTCCAGCCGTCCACCGGCAGTGATTTCCACAGCTCTGTCCGCCCCTCCTGTTCGGATCGTGCCCGGGAACGGAGATACTAGAGGCGGGCATCGACGACGCCGCGCTCCCGCGCGATATGGACAGCCCTTATGAGGAGGAACGAGAGCGTGACCTACGTCATCGCGGAGCCTTGTGTCGACGTCAAGGACAAGGCGTGCATCGAAGAGTGCCCCGTCGACTGCATCTACGAGGGCCAGCGGTCCTTGTACATCCACCCGGACGAGTGCGTCGACTGTGGCGCGTGTGAGCCGGTGTGCCCGGTCGAGGCCATCTTCTACGAGGACGACACCCCGGAGGAGTGGAAGGACTACTACAAGGCGAACGTCGAGTTCTTCGACGAGCTCGGTTCGCCCGGTGGTGCCTCCAAGCTCGGCCTGATCGAGCGCGATCACCCCTTCATCGCAGCGCTGCCCGCCGGCATCAACGGCGAGCACTGACCTTTCAGGCAGTAGCAGCGCCCCTCGGTCCCGTCCGGCTCGCAGCCGCACGGGACCGAGGTGTTTTTCCCGTTTCGACAGCACGACGAAGACCTCCTGGAAAGAGCACAACGTGGCCGCAGTCTCAGCCCGTCTTCCCGTCTTCCCCTGGGACAAGCTGGAGCCGTACAAGGCGACGGCGGCGGCCCACCCGGACGGGATCGTCGACCTCTCCGTCGGCACCCCCGTCGACCCGGTGCCGGAGCTGATCCAGCGCGCCCTGATCGAGGCCGCGGACTCCCCGGGCTACCCCACGGTGTGGGGCACCCCCGCCCTGCGCGACGCGATCACCGGCTGGGTGCGCGGCCGCCTCGGCGCGAGCGCCGCCGGGCACCGCAACGTCCTGCCGGTCGTCGGCTCCAAGGAACTGGTCGCCTGGCTGCCCACCCAGCTGGGTCTGGGCGCCGGAGACCAGGTGGCCTACCCCCGCCTCGCCTACCCGACGTACGAGGTCGGCGCGCGGCTGTGCGGCGCCGAGCCGGTGGTCTACGACGACCCCACCACCGAGCTCGACCCGGCCCGCGTGAAGCTGCTGTGGCTCAACTCCCCGTCCAACCCCACCGGCGAGGTCCTCCCCAAGGAGGAGCTCGTACGGATCGTGGCCTGGGCGCGCGAGCACGGGATCCTGATCTTCAGCGACGAGTGCTACCTGGAACTGGGCTGGGAAGCCGAGCCCGTCTCCGTCCTGCACGACGAGGTCTGCGGCGGCTCGTACGAGGGCATCGTCGCCGTCCACTCGCTCTCCAAGCGGTCCAACCTGGCCGGCTACCGGGCGGCCTTCATCGCCGGTGACGCCGAAGTCCTCGGCGAACTGCTCCAGATCCGCAAGCACGGCGGCATGATGACCCCGGCCCCCGTGCAGGCGGCCACGGTCGCCGCCCTCGGCGACGACGTCCACGTCGAGGAGCAGCGGGTGCGCTACGCGGCCCGCCGCGCGTCGCTGCGCACGGCCCTGGAGGCGCACGGCTTCCGCGTCGAGCACAGCGAGGCCAGCCTGTACCTGTGGGTGACCCGGGACGAGCCCTGCTGGGACACCGTCGCCCACCTGGCCGCGCTCGGCATCCTGGTCGCACCGGGCGACTTCTACGGCGAGGCGGGCGCGCGGTTCGTCCGCGTCGCCTTCACCGCCACCGACGAGCGGGTCGAGGCGGCGGTCAAGCGGCTGGCGTAGTCCGGCCGCCCCGTACGCGCAGACGGCCCGAGGGGCCCGGGAGTTCGTGCTCCCGGGCCCCTCGGTGTTTCTCGGTGTGTCCGCGGCGACGGCGGCTGCTAGCCGAGGCCGGGCAGCCCGCCCGGCAGCCCGCCGGGGAGGCCACCGGGAAGTCCGCCCGGCAGCCCGCCGCCGGCGAGCGGGAGGCCCGCCAGCAGGCTGCCCGCGGCACCGGTCACCTCGTCGGCGGGTGCGGGCGCCGGCAGGGTGGAGGCGGCGGGCACGGCCCCGGTGGCGGTGTCGCCCGCGGCGGCGACCGTCGCGTCCGGCGCGGTGAGCGCGCCCAGCTGCGGCACGGACTCCAGGCCCGCGGCGCTGGCCGCGCCGGCCGCACCGACCACGGGCGCTGCCCCGGCTGCGAGGAGCAGCGCGGCACGGGCGATCCGACGGGTCAGGGGGAGGGACATGTTGCTCCTAAGCGGTAGCGGCTGAGTACGCCGTGACAACCGCTCGGAGGGGGGAGCGAGTTGCGGAGCCGGTGGGTAAAGGATCAGTAACGGATCGTTTAATCGGCTTCCGGGCCGACCGTCCGGAACACGCGCCGACCTGCGGTTGCGCACCCGCCGCGAGCCCCGTGTCCGCCGTTCGGGTCACCCCCGAACGGGCGACGGGTCGTACGCCCGTCCAGCGGGTCTGCCCGTGCGGCGCGGCCACCCGTCCGGCGCGGCTCAGCCGCGCACGAAGATCCGTACCTGGCCCGGAGCGGCCGTGCCGGGATCCCCGGCGCCGTTCCCGGCGGCCGCGGCGCCCCGCTCCCGCCACCGGTCGCCGTCCTTGCCCGCCACCCAGGACCCGGCGCCGTACGAGACCCGCGTGATCCCCAGCTCGCGGGAGCTGGCCACCGCCCACTGCGCGAGCACCTGGCCGGTCCGCGCCGCCGGATCCCCGCCCCCGGGCTTCGCCACCAGGGTCACCTCGGACCCGGCGGCCGTCCCGTCACCCCCGCCGGCCCCGGCGCCCGCGCCCGCATCCGCGGGCAGCGTGTACAGGGGGTTCTTGCCGAGCAGCCGGGTCAGGTCCGCCCGCACCCTCGCGGGATCGCCGGCCCGCACGGGCGCGGGCCCGGTGCAGGTCAGGTGGCCGGCTCCGGTGAAGGCCGCGGTCAGCACGGTGGCCTCCGGCTCGTGCTTCGCGTAGGCCTGCGGGAAACCGCTCAGCTGCACCTTCTGCGCCGCCACGGTCAGCGGGAGCCGCGAGTACCCCTTGATCTCGGCCAGCCGGTCGTAGAAGATCCCGGCCGAGTACACGGGGTCCATGATCTGGTCCGGCGTGCCCCAGCCCTGCGAGGGCCGCTGCTGGAACAGGCCCAGCGAATCGCGGTCGCCGTGGTCGAGGTTGCGCAGGGCCGACTCCTGCATGGCCGTCGCCAGCGCGATGGTCACCGCCCGGTCGGGCATCCCCTTGGAGACCCCGACGGCCGCTATCACCGCCGCGTTCGCCGCCTGCTCCGGGGACATCTCGTCGAACTGTCCCGAGCCCTTCGCGCCGCTCTTCCCGTCGGCCGACGCCGTGCAGTAGGGCACGCCGCCGTTGTCGTTCGACGCGCGCTGCACGACGAAGTACCCGACGACCGCCACCAGCACCAGGAAGCCCGCGGCCCAGCGGAGCGGGCGCCTGCGGCGGCGAGGTCGGGGGCGATCGGTCTGCGGCACGCCGCCCACCGTACTTGAGCCATATGGCGCGTCCATCGGCCGGACGGACAAGGCTTCGCCGCAGCCCGGGGCGTTAGGGTCAGCTCCATGTCCGAATCCGAGCTGGACCTCACCCTGGACGCCGCCGAGCTGACCGCCCGGCTCGTCGACATCCCTTCCGTGAGCGGCGACGAGAAGGTACTCGCCGACCTCGTGGAACACGCCTTGCGCGGCCTGCCGCACCTGACCGTGGACCGCTTCGGCAACAACGTGGTCGCACGCACCCACCTGGGCCGCACCGAACGCGTCGTACTCGCCGGGCACCTCGACACCGTGCCGATCGCCGACAACGTGCCCTCCCGCCTCGACGAGAACGACGTCCTGTGGGGCTGCGGCACCACCGACATGAAGTCGGGCGTCGCCGTACAGCTGCGCATCGCGGCCACGGTCCCCGAACCCAACCGGGACCTCACCTTCGTCTTCTACGACCAGGAAGAGGTCGCCGCCGACCTCAACGGCCTCGGCAAGGTCGCCGAAGCCCACCCCGACTGGCTGACCGGCGATTTCGCCGTCCTCCTCGAACCCTCCAACGCCGAGGTCGAGGGCGGCTGCCAGGGCACCCTGCGCGTCCTGCTCCGCACCTCCGGCGAGCGCGCCCACTCCGCGCGCAGCTGGATGGGCTCCAACGCCATCCACGCGGCGAGCCCGATCCTGGCCACGCTGGCGGCCTACGAGCCCCGCAAGCCCGTGATCGACGGCCTGGAGTACCACGAGGGCCTCAACGCGGTCCGCATCGACGGCGGCGTAGCCAACAACGTCATCCCCCACGCGTGCACGGTGACGGTGAACTTCCGCTTCGCCCCCGACCGCAGCACGGACGAGGCCATCGCCCACGTCCGCGAGGTCTTCGCGGACTGCGACATCGACGAGTTCGTGATCGACGACCTCTCTCCCGGCGCCCTCCCCGGCCTCTCCCACCCGGCCGCCGCGGCCTTCATGGAAGCCGTCGGCGGACACGCCATGCCGAAGTTCGGCTGGACGGACGTCTCCCGCTTCAGCGCGCTGGGCGTCCCGGCGGTCAACTACGGCCCGGGCGACGCCCTCCTGGCCCACAAGGCCGACGAACGAGTGGAAACGAAGGCCATCCTCCACTGCGAGGAACGACTCCGCGCCTGGCTGACCTCCTGAATTCCGCTTCTCGTCACCTTTGTGCGCCTAACCTGATCCAACGATCAGCAGGAGGGAGCACATCATGGGCAACCCTGAAGGGTCCGCTCGTCGTCGGCCCGAGGAGCAGCAGCTCGGGCCGGTGCTGAGGAGGCGGGGCCAGGTGCAGGCCGGCAGTACGACGGACCAGCGGCTGCTGGATTCGGCCGGGCCCTCCGAGTGGGTGCACACCGATCCGTGGCGGGTCCTGCGCATCCAGTCGGAGTTCATCGAGGGCTTCGGCACCCTGGCGGAGCTGCCGCCGGCGATCAGCGTGTTCGGCTCCGCCCGGACCCCGGCGGACTCGCCGGAGTACGAGGCGGGCGTGCGGATCGGCGGCGCGCTCGTGGAGGCCGGGTTCGCGGTGATCACGGGCGGCGGCCCGGGCGCGATGGAGGCGGCCAACAAGGGTGCGCGCGAGGCCAGCGGCCTCTCGGTGGGCCTCGGCATCGAGCTCCCCTTCGAGCAGGGGCTCAACGAGCACGTCGACCTCGGGCTGAACTTCCGGTACTTCTTCGTCCGCAAGACGATGTTCGTGAAGTACAGCCAGGGCTTCGTGGTCCTGCCGGGCGGACTCGGCACCCTCGACGAGCTGTTCGAGGCCCTGACCCTGGTCCAGACGCAGAAGATCACCCGCTTCCCGATCGTGCTGTTCGGCACGGCGTACTGGAGCGGGCTCATCGACTGGCTGAAGAACACGGTCATCGCCCAGGGCAAGGCCTCGGAGAAGGACCTCTACCTGTTCCACGTCACCGACGACGTGGACGAGGCGATCGCCCTGGTGACGAAGGAAGTCGCCAGGTAGGACCCGCCGGCCGCTACGCCAGCCCCCGGCGGGCGACCGCCGGGGGTCGGTGGCCCTGGATCGAGCGGACCATCTCCAGGATCTGCTTGGTTTCGGCTACTTCGTGGACGCGGTAGACCTGGGCGCCCAGCCAGGCCGAGACGGCCGTCGTGGCCAGGGTGCCCAGGAGGCGTTCCTTGACCGGCTTGTCGAGGGTCTCGCCGACGAAGTCCTTGTTGGAGAGGGAGACCAGCACCGGCCAGCCCGTCTCCGTCATCTCCGAGAGGCGGCGGGTGGCCTCCAGGGAATGGCGGGTGTTCTTCCCGAAGTCGTGCCCCGGGTCGATCATGATCGACTCGCGGGGTACGCCCAGGGCCGCCGCGCGCTCGGCCAGGCCGACCGTGACGCGCAGGATGTCGGCCATCACGTCCTCGTACTCGGTGCGGTGCGGCCGCGTCCGCGGCTCGACCCCGCCCGCGTGGGTGCAGACGATGCCCGCGCCGTGCCGCGCGGCCACCTCCGCGAGCTTCGGGTCGACCCCGCCCCACGCGTCGTTGAGCAGATCGGCCCCCGCCTCGCAGACGGCCTCGCCGACCTCGTGCCGCCACGTGTCGACGCTGATCACCACGTCGGGGTGGCGGCGGCGCACCTCGGCGACGAAACCGACCGTGCGCCGGGCCTCCTCCGCCGCGTCCACGTGCTCGCCGGGACCGGCCTTCACACCGCCGATGTCGATGATCGCGGCGCCCTCGGCCACCGCCTGCTCGACCCGGTCCAGGGCCGGCTCGTCGCGGAAGGTCGCCCCCTGGTCGTAGAAGGAGTCAGGGGTCCGGTTCACGATGGCCATGATCACCGGCTCGTGGTCGTCGAACTCGCGCCTGCCCAGTCGCAGCATCCTGCTCTTTCCTCCTTCGGCGACCCTCGCGCCTCGCCTGCGACCTTAACCTGGTGGCCGGAGTCTCTCAGGGGAGTTGATCGTGTTCGCGTTCTTGCTCATCGCGCTGGTCGTGGTCGTCGCGGGAGTCACCCTCGCGGTGGCCGGCGGGGGGTCCGAGGCCGTGCTGCCGGAGGCCGAGCCCGACCGGCTCTCCGACGCCCTGCCGGAGAACCGTCCCGTCGTCCGGGCGGACATCGACGAGCTGCGCCTGCCGGTGGCCCCGCGCGGCTACCGGATGTCCGACGTGGACGAGGTACTGGAGCGGCTGGCGGCGGAGCTGGCCGAGCGCGACGCGCGGATCGCCGAGCTCACCGCCGCGGCCGTGCCCGCGGGCGGGTCCGCCGCGTCCGCCGGGCCCGCCGACGGCTCCGTGGACCTGACCAAGGCCGCCGAGCAGTGAGCGGGGTGCTGGCCGGCCCCGACGGGGGTCTGCGGTGTCCCTGGGGGCTGGCCACCGAGGACTACATCGCGTACCACGACACGGAGTGGGGCCGTCCGGTCCACGGGGACGACGCGCTGTACGAGCGGCTGTGCCTGGAGGCCTTCCAGTCGGGGCTGTCCTGGCTGACGATCCTGCGCCGGCGCGAGGGGTTCCGGACGGCCTTCGCGGGCTTCGAGATCGCCGAGGTGGCGAAGTTCGGGGCCGCGGACGTGGAACGGCTCCTCGCCGACGAGGGGATCATCCGGAACCGGGCCAAGGTCGAGGCCACGCTCGCCAACGCGAAGACCCTGGCCGGGTGGGGGGACGGCGAACTCGACGCCCTGATCTGGTCCCACGCCCCGGCGCCGGGGCGGGCCCCGAAGAGCACCACCGAGATCCCGGCGGTGACCCCGGAGTCCACCGCCCTGGCCAAGGCCCTGAAGAAGGCGGGCATCCGCTTCGTGGGCCCCACGACGGCCTACGCACTGATGCAAGCCTGCGGCCTGGTCAACGACCACCTCTCCCGCTGCGTCTCCCGCAACCTGCCCTGACCCTGCCCGGGCTGACCTGTCTGGGTGCGGCTGGGCTGCCCTGCGGGGCGAGGTCCCCTATCCGCCCTTCCACCGTTCCCCGGGGCTCCGCCCCGGACCCCGCGCCTCAAACGCCGGCGAGGCTGGATATGCCCGAGGACGGCGATGATCCAGCCCCTCCGGCGTTTGAGGAGCGGGCGTCCGGGGGCCGGCCCCCGGAAACGGGTCCGGGCAACGCCCGGGGAAAGGGCGAAGGGCGGGTAGGGGAACTCCGCCCGCGCAGCGGTGCCCGCACCCGTGTAGCGGCGCCGGTGCCGGCCCGGCGGAGCCCCTAGCGGCCCAGGTAGCGGGGAGGCTGCTTCGCGAGGAAGGCTTCCACGGCGATTCCGTGGTCCTCGGAGGCCCCCGCGCGGGCCTGGAGGGTGTCCTCGTGGGCCAGGGCGTCGGGGAGGGAGCGGGAGGCTCCGTACGCCAGGGACTCCTTCAGGGCCGCGTAGGCGACCGTGGGGCCCTCGGCCAGCCGCCGGGCCACGGCGAGCGCTTCGGCCGCCAGCTCCTCGGAGGGGACCACGCGGTTCGCGATGCCGAGTTCCAGGGCCTCCTGGGCCTTCACGGACCGGGGGAAGAGGAGGAGGTCGGAGGCGCGGGAGCCGCCGATCAGGCGGGGCAGGGTCCACGAGACGCCCGAGTCGGCCGTCAGGGCGACCCCGGCGAAGGAGGTGTTGAAGGAGGCGGTGTCCGCGACCACGCGGAAGTCCGCCGCCAGGGCGAATCCGAATCCCGCGCCCGCCGCGACGCCGTTCACGCCCGCGACCACCGGCTTCGGCATCTCCGTCAGCGCCCGGACGATCGGGTTGTAGTGCTCCGCGACGGTGTTCATGGTCAGCGAGGAGCCGTGCTCCCGGTCGGCCGCGAGGAACCCGACGTGCTCCTTGAGGTCCTGGCCCACGCAGAACGCCCGGTTGCCGGCCGCGGTGAGCAGGACCGCCCGTACGGCCGGATCCGCGGCCGCCGCCCGGGCCGCGTCGCGCAGGGCGACCTTGGCCTCGGTGTTCATGGCGTTCATGGCCTCGGGACGGTTGATCGTGATGGTCGCGAGTCCGTCGGTCACTTCGTAGAGCACGCTGTCGGCCATGGGTGGGGATCCCCCTTCGTCGCGGGCTGGCTACCGGCCGGTACTGGCCGGTGCAAAGGTCAGCATGGCGGACCGGGCGGGGGTCGCACATGTGATGTGCGTCAAATAAACGGAAGGGCAGACTCGTGCCGCGGCGGCGAAGTATCGCAGGCGTGTCCCCGAAATGAGTGGTTTTGGTCAAGCGCGTTGCACAAGCGTTCCCAGCCGATGTTGGTCATCGGGTCCTGACATGCGGGATAATGGCCTGGAAGCAATGTGTTCGATGCCGGGTACTAGGCGCCTGAATGGAGCCGTCGGCTGACGATGAACTGGTTTCAGGAAGGGGAACGAGCATGGCGGCCATGAAGCCGCGGACGGGCGACGGCCCGCTCGAGGTCACCAAGGAGGGGCGGGGCATCGTCATGCGCGTACCGCTCGAGGGCGGCGGTCGGCTCGTCGTCGAGCTGACTCCGGACGAGGCGGACGCCCTGGGTGACGCCCTGAAGAAGGTCGTCGGCTGATCCCCAGGTTCACCAGGGATGACTGACAGTACTTTCGCTGCATTCTCTGCACTGCCCCGGCCGCACCACGCGGTCGGGGCAGTGTTGTGTCCCAGACCGTGACAGGACAGCCGGAGCCCCACCCGTGACCTTCTCCCCGCCCGCACCGCCCGCCTTCGGCGACTGCACGCCCCGCCAGAAGGCGGCCCTGGTCCTCACGGAGGTCCTGGCCCCGGCGAACCTGGTCGTGGCCCAGCTCCTGCTGATCGGCTGGCACAGCACCGGTTCGTGGTCCGGTCTCGGCTGGGGCCTGCTCGGCGCCCTGTTCTGCGGGGTGGTCCCGATCGGCATCATCCTGCTCGGGGTCCGGCGCGGGGCGCTGACCGACCAGCACATCCGGGTACGGCGCCAGCGGGTCGTCCCGATGGGGCTGAGCCTGGTCTCGGTCGCCGCCGGGATCACCCTCCTGCGCGTCCTCGGGGCTCCGGCCGACGTCTTCGCGCTCGTCGTCGCGATGCTGGTCGGCCTCGTCTGCTCGCTGCTGGTGACGATCGGCTGGCAGATATCCATCCACATGTCGGTGGCCGGCGGCACGGTGATGGTCCTGCTGCTGGTCTTCGGCCCGGCGCTGCTCCCCGCGGTGCTGGTCGCCGCCGGCGTGGGATGGTCCCGGCTGGTGCTGAAGGCGCACACCACGGCGCAGCTCCTCGCCGGCACCGCGCTCGGCGGTACGGCCGCGCTGACCTTCGCACTGCTGCGCTGACCGGCCCCGTGGGCTCAGCGCCGGACCGCAGGGCTCAGCGCCGGACCGCGCACAGCAGGCCGTCGCCCACCGGGAGCAGGGCGGCCTCCAGGGCCGGGGTCTCCCGGACGGTGCGCAGCAGTTCGCGGACGCGGAGCACCTCCACGGCCTGGGCCGCGGAGTCGACCGTACGGCCGTCCGAGAAGACTCCCTCGAAGCAGACGAGGCCGCCGGGGCGGAGCAAGCGCAACGATTCAGCGAGGTAGTCGAGGGACTCGGAGGGGTCCCCGTCGCAGAAGACGAGGTCGTACCCGCCGTCGGCCAGCCGGGGCAGTACGTCCAGGGCGCGGCCCGGGATGAAGCGGGCGCGGTTGCCCGCGAAGCCGGCGGCACGGAAGGCCTGGCGGGCGAAGGCCTGCCGGTCCGGTTCGGGATCCACGGTGGTCAGGACCCCGTCGGCGCGCATTCCGTGCAGGAGGTGGATGCCGGACACGCCGGTTCCGGTGCCGATCTCGGCGACCGCCTTGGCGTCCGCGGTGGCGGCGAGCAGGCGCAGCGCGGCCCCGGTGCCGGGGGAGACGGACCGCAGTCCCGCTTCCCTGGACCGGTCGCGGGCCCATCGCAGAGCGTCGTCCTCGGCGACAAACGCGTCGGCGAACGCCCAGCTCGTCTGCCGGTTGCCGGTAATGACCCTCTCCTGTCCCCATAGTTGGCGCAACGGTGACTGTATCCGCTGGAGTCGGGAACCCGCAGATGGGACCGGGCGTTGAGAGCAGTAGAGACGCAAGAGCGGCCCGGGGCCCGGAGCCCGTGCAAAGTTACTGCAAAAATACTTATCCAGAGCTGACGGGAGGGGTGGCTATGGTAGGGATTCCGCTGGACACCACCAGAGCCGACAGGGGAGGTGCGGCTGCGCCTGTGGATCGTGGGGGTGTCCTCCGACGCCTCTTCTGGTCGGCCGGTGAGCCGAAATCCGTGACCAACATTGCTGACCGTTTCCGCACCGTAGACACCGCAACCACCGCGACGTTCGCCGCCGATGCGGGCTCCCAGGCGTGGACCCCTCCCTCGTGGGAGGAGATCGTCAGCACGCACAGTGCGCGGGTCTACCGCCTCGCCTACCGGCTGACGGGCAACCAGCACGACGCCGAGGACCTGACGCAGGAAGTCTTCGTCCGCGTCTTCCGCTCGCTGTCCACGTACACGCCCGGCACCTTCGAGGGCTGGCTGCACCGGATCACCACGAACCTCTTCCTCGACATGGTCCGCCGCAAGCAGCGGATCCGCTTCGACGCCCTCGCCGACGACGCCGCCGAGCGGCTGCCGAGCCGTGAGCCGTCCCCCCAGCAGGTGCTGCACGACACCCACTTCGACGCGGACGTGCAGCAGGCGCTGGACACCCTCGCGCCCGAGTTCCGTGCGGCCGTGGTGCTCTGTGACATCGAGGGCCTGTCGTACGAGGAGATCGCCGCCACGCTCGGCGTGAAGCTCGGCACCGTGCGCAGCCGTATCCACCGGGGCCGTTCGCACCTGCGCAAGGCGCTCAAGCACCGGTCTCCCGAAGCCCGCGCGGAGCAGCGCGCGCTGGCCGGCGTGGCGGTGGGCGCCCCCGGCGCCGGGGGAGAGGGCGGAGCCGAGTGAGCGGGATCAGTCCGTCCCCGTCGCCTGCCGAACAGGCGTTCGCCGCCGAGCAGGCTTCCTCCGTCGAACAGCATCTGGGCGACCGGCTGGCCGCCCTCGTGGACGGGGAGTTGAAGCACGACGCGCGCGAGCGGGTACTGGCGCACCTGGCGACGTGTTCCCAGTGCAAGGCCGAGGCCGATGCGCAGCGCCGTCTGAAGACCATGTTCGTGGAGAGCGCACCGCCTCCGCTGTCGGCCGGGCTGCTGGCGCGGTTGCAGGGGCTGCCGGGAAGCGGCTCCGAGGGCCCCTCAGGGCCTTCCGGCCCCTTCGGCCCGCCGCCGGGAGCCGAGCCCTTCGGGTCCTTCGGCTACGCGCCGCCCGCGGCCGCCGCCGCCCCGCAGCAGCAGGGCTTCCGGATACACGAGGTGGGCCGGCAGCGGCGCCGCTTCGCGTTCGTGGCCGCCGGAGCGGTATCGCTCGCCGCGATCGCGCTGGGCGGTTCGCTGCCGATGGAGACCATCGAGCCCAACGCCCGGGGCGAAGCACCGGCCGCACGCACGGGACCCGTGGTTCCGGTCGTCGACGCGGTGGTCCGGGAGAACCGGCTGCCGAAGCCGGGCACCGTCCCGACGCTCCGCTCGGTCACCCCCCTCGCATCCTCCCCGGTGCCCTCCCGCCCGACCGCCTCCGCACGCCCGGTGTCCCTGTACCGCTGAGCGGTCCCGGGCGGCGGCCCCGTCCTGGCCGGGAGCCGCAGCCCGCCCGTGCGGCCCGCAGGGGCGGGCGGTACGGGCAACCTGGTTGAATCTCCGCCAGATGCGCCGCCCCCGGCGGCCGGCGGAGAACGACAGGTAGGCGGGGAGCACCCATGTCCGACAGTCAGCAGACCGATCCGGCGACGGATCCGGTCCCCGCACGCCTGCCCCGGTGGTGGAGCCGCCCCGCGGACCCCGCCGGCGCGCACGGGGGATCCGTACCGCCCCCGCGGACCGCCGCACACGCGGACCTGCCCCCGGATGGGGACCCTGAGCCTGTCGCGACTCCCGCCCCCGTACCCCAGTGGTGGAGCCGCCCCGCGGATCCCGTGAGCGCGCACGGGGGATCCGTACCGCCCCCGCGGACCGAGCCGCGGACCGACGCGGACGCCGACGCAGGCCCGGACGCCGAGCCGCGCTACGACCCGTGGAGCGTGCGCCCGCTCCAGCCGGTGGACCACGGCAGGGCGGGCTCCCGCAGGTTCCGGCTGCGCCAGGGCCTCGTCCTCGGCCTCGGGGCCGCCCTCCTGGCCGGCGGCATCGGCGGCTACGCCGGCGTCCTCGCCGAGCGGCAGGCCGGCACCCGGCTCGAACTCCCGCAGGCGGCCCCCGCCGACGGCGGCCGGGCCCCCGACAGCGTGGCCGGGATCGCCGCCACCGCACTGCCCGGCGTGGTCACCCTGCACGTCAACAGTGCGGAGGGCGGTTCGACCGGCACCGGCTTCGTCCTCGACGGGCAGGGCCACATCCTCACCAACAACCACGTGGTCCACGGGGCCCGGACCATAACGGTCACCTTCAGCACCGGCGAGAGCGTCGCCGCCGAGCTGGTCGGCGGCGACACCGGCTACGACCTGGCCGTGGTCAAGGTCGACGGGGTACGGGGCCTGCGGCCGCTCGCGCTCGGCAACTCCGAGAACGTGAAGGTCGGCGATCCGGTGGTGGCCATCGGAGCCCCCTTCGACCTGTCGAACACGGTCACCGCCGGCATCATCAGCGCCACCGGCCGCCCCATCACCGCCGGCGGCGACAAGGGCGACGGCAGCGACGTCAGCTACGTCGACGCGCTCCAGACCGACGCCCCCATCAACCCCGGCAACTCCGGCGGACCGCTCCTCGACGCCAGGGCCCAGGTCATCGGCATCAACAGCGCCATCCGCGGCGGCGACGGCGGGGACAGCTCCGCACAGCAGCGCGGCAGCATCGGACTCGGCTTCGCCATCCCGGTGAACCAGGGCAAGCGCGTCGCCGAGGAGCTGATGCGCACCGGCCGCGCCACCCACCCCGTCATCGGCGTCACCCTGGACATGGACTACTCCGGCGACGGGGCCCGGGTGGGGGAGAAGGGCGAGGGCGGCAAGCCCGCCGTCACCGCGGGCGGGCCCGGAGCCCGCGCGGGCATCGGGCCGGGCGACGTGATCACCAAGGTCGACGGAGTACGGGTGCACGGCGGCGACGAGCTGGTGATCAAGATCCGGGCCCACCGGCCGGGCGACCGGCTCACCCTCACGGTGCTGCGGGGCGGCCGGGAGCGCACGCTGGAAGTGGTGCTCGGATCGGCGAACGGTTCGTGACGGGCGGGTGAAAGCAGAACCGGTCGGGTAATCAGCCGGTCCTGGTGTATTGGCCTGCAGACCCGGCCGGGTACCGTGTGACAGGCCTGATGGTGAAGAGAGCCGAGGAGCGGGGCAAGGTGTTCAACGACATAGGCGCACTCGAGCTGGTCACGATCGTGGTGCTCGCGATCCTCATCTTCGGCCCGGACAAGCTGCCCAAGGTCATCCAGGACGTCACGGGCGTCATCCGGAAGATCCGCGCGTTCTCCGACAGCGCGAAGCAGGACATCCGCTCCGAGCTCGGGCCGGAGTTCAAGGACTTCGAGTTCGAGGACCTGAACCCGAAGAACTTCATCCGCAAGCAGCTGACGGAGAACGAGGACCTCAAGGAGATCCGGAGCAGCTTCGATCTCCGCAAGGAACTCAACGACGTCACCGACGCGGTCAACGGCAACGAGCCCGAGGCGGCCGCGGCCGCCGGCGGAGCCCTCCCCGCCGCCGCGCCGGGCGCGGGACCGGACATGGTCAAGAAGCCCGCGGCCCCGGCGCAGGAGCAGCTCACGCGCTTCGACGCCGACGCGACCTGACGCCACCCGGGACCACGCGCGCGCCCGCCTGCCCGGTGAACGGCGGTCGGATGGCTATCCTCCTTTGAGTCCGGACCCAGGACGCCCGAGGGGGGTGGGCCGTTCCGGATCCCACGGAACGAGAGGCCGCTCAGATGGAGACGACGCGCAGTAGCCGGGTAGGCACACAGCCCGCCGAGGCACAGACGCCAGCCCCCGCACTAGCAGCAGACCATCCGCAGCCCCCGGACGCGGCCGCCCCGCCCGTCCCTGCCGCCCGCCGGGCGGCCGAGGGGTACCTGCGGGCCGACTTCCCCTGGTACGGGCTGGACGGGGCCTTCACCGGTCCCCGCTGGCTGATGCAGGTGGCCGCGGGCGCCGACGGCAGCGTGGAGCACGGCTCGACCGGTCACGGTGACGAGCCCTCCGCCCGCGGCGAGATCGCCACCGGGGAGAAGGAGCGCTTCGCGGTGGTCGTCACCGTGGCCAGCAACCCGCTGCGCCGCACCGCCGACGGCACCGGCGTCCTGGAGGCCACCTCGGTCTCCTCGGCGGCCTGGCTGGCCGGCTCGGGGCTGCTGGCCTACAGCTGGCCGGGGCAGATGGACCACAGCCTGCGCGACGACTGGCTCGACCAGCAGACCGAGGCCGCGTGGGAGCTCGCGGACGACCTCGCGGGCTCCGACTGGTCGACGCTGTCGCTGCCGGTGGACGGGGAGCCGACGCCCTTCCACTACCGCGAGTCGGAGTTCGGCTGGGTCCTGGCCGGGTCGACCGGCAGCGGGGTGCACCTGGGTGCGTACGGGCGCGGGATGAGCGCGTACGGGCTCGGCTTCTCGGTGATCGGGGACCTGGCGGCGTACGAGTAGGACGCATGAGGAAGGGGCCGGTACCAGTGGAATTCCACTGGTACCGGCCCCTTCCCCGTGTCAGAACTTGTTGCGCGGGGTGATGCCCAGGGACATGCCGGCCAGGCCGCGGGCCCGGCCGCCGAGCTTCCCGGCGATGGCGCGCAGGGCCGCACCGGCGGGGGAGTCGGGGTCCGACAGGACGACCGGGGTGCCGTCGTCGCCGCCCTCGCGCAGGCGGACGTCGATCGGGATCGAGCCCAGCACCGGCACGTTCGCGCCGATCGTCTTCGTCAGGCCGTCGGCGACCTTCTGGCCACCGCCGGAGCCGAACACGTCGACCATCTCGTCGCAGTGCGGGCAGGGCAGCCCGGACATGTTCTCGACGACGCCGACGATCTTCTGGTGGGTCTGCACGGCGATCGAACCGGCCCGCTCCGCGACCTCGGCCGCGGCCTGCTGCGGGGTGGTCACGACGAGGATCTCGGCGTTCGGCACGAGCTGGGCCACGGAGATCGCGATGTCGCCCGTGCCCGGCGGCAGGTCGAGCAGCAGGACGTCCAGGTCGCCCCAGTACACGTCGGCCAGGAACTGCTGGAGGGCCCGGTGCAGCATCGGACCGCGCCACACCACGGGCGCGTTGCCCGGGGTGAACATGCCGATGGAGATGACCTTCACGCCGTGCGCCGACGGCGGCATGATCATGTTCTCGACCTGGGTGGGGCGGCCCTCCACGCCGAGCATGCGCGGCACGCTGTGGCCGTAGATGTCGGCGTCGACGACACCGACCTTGAGGCCGTCGGCCGCCATGGCCGCCGCCAGGTTCACGGTGACCGAGGACTTGCCGACGCCGCCCTTGCCGGAGGCGACCGCGTAGACGCGGGTCAGCGAGCCGGGCTGGGCGAAGGGGACCTCGCGTTCGGCGGTGCCGCCGCGCAGGGTCGCCGCGAGGTCCTTGCGCTGCTCGTCGCTCATCACGTCCAGCGTGACGGCGACGGAGGTGACGCCGGGGACCCGCTGCACGGCCTCGGTGACCAGGTTGGTGATGGTCTCGCGCATGGGGCAGCCCGACACGGTCAGGAACACGGTGACGGCGACCTCGCCGCCGTCGCCGATCTCCACCGATTTGACCATGCCCAGCTCGGTGATGGGCCGGTGGATCTCGGGGTCGTTCACCGTCGCCAGCGCGTCCAGGATCGCGTCCTGTTCGGGCACGGCAGCGGCGGAGGCGGAGCTTGTGTCGGTAGCCATGCCCCGATGGTACGGCTCGGTGGCGCGCCTCAGGAAAGGCCGCTAGCGGTCGCCTTCGTCACTCTCCGCGGGGAATAGCCGCCGCTCGTCCATCTCCTTGATCAGATCCTGGAACTCGGACCGGATCCAGTCGCGCGTGGCGACCTCGCCCAGACCCATCCGCAGGGCGGCGATCTCCCGGGTCAGGTACTCGGTGTCGGCCATCGAGCGTTCGTTCTGCTTGCGGTCCTGCTCCAGGTTGACCCGGTCGCGGTCGTCCTGGCGGTTCTGTGCCAGGAGGATCAGCGGGGCCGCGTAGGAGGCCTGGAGCGACAGCATCAGGGTGAGGAAGATGAAGGGGTACTGGTCGAAGCGCACGCTCTCGGGCGCAAAGATGTTCCACAGCACCCAGATGATGATGACGACGGTCATCCAGACGATGAACCGGCCCGTGCCGAGGAACCGTGCGACCCGCTCCGACAGCCGCCCGAACGCCTCCGGGTCGTACTCCGGCAGCAGCCGCCGGCGGGCCGGACGCGGCAGGTCGAGGCGGGTGCGCGAGCGCGACAGCGCGCTCGACCCCGTCGACTGGCCCGCCTTCGCCCGCTCGCCGCGCTCGAAAGAGGAACGTTCCGCCCGTTCCGCGGCGGCCTCCGCCAGCCCGTGCTCGCGGGCCTGCGCCCGCGCCTGCTCGCGCCGTTCCCGGATCTGCTCCCTGCGCCGCTCGCGCGGCTGCTCGCCGCGCCCCCGCTCAGTCCCCACGGAGGGCCCCTTCCGCACGCTCGGAATCCTCGGGACCCCCGGGGCCCTCCGAATGGAAGTCCGTCTCCCGCCAGTCGTCCGGCAGCAGGTGGTCCAGTACGTCGTCCACGGTGACCGCGCCCAGCAGCGAGCCGCTCTCGTCGACGACCGGGACCGCGACCATGTTGTACGCGGCCAGGTAGCTGGTCACCACCGGCAGCGAGGAGTCCGGCCGCAGGGGCGCCAGGCCCGTGTCCACGATCGAGCTGACCAGGGTGAACGGCGGGTCGCGCAGCAGCCGCTGGAAGTGCACCGTGCCCAGGTACTTGCCCGTCGGCGTCTCGTCCGGCGGCCGGCACACGTACACCTGGGCCGCCAGGGCCGGCGACAGGTCCGACTGCCGTACCCGGGCCAGCGCGTCGGCGACCGTCGCGTCGGGCCGCAGCACGATCGGCTCCGTGGTCATCAGACCGCCCGCGGTGTTCTCCTCGTAGGACAGCAGGCGCCGCACGTCGGCGGCGTCGTCCGGCCGCATCAGCGTCAGCAGCCGTTCCTTGTCGTCCTCCGGCAGCTCCGAGAGCAGGTCGGCCGCGTCGTCCGGGTCCATCGCCTCCAGGACGTCGGCCGCGCGCTCCTCCTTCAGCTTCCCGAGGATCTCCACCTGCTCGTCCTCGGGGAGCTCCTCCATGACGTCCGCGAGCCGGTCGTCGTCCAGCGCGCTCGCCACCTCGGCGCGCCGCTTCGGCGTCAGGTGGTGCAGCACGTTGGCCACGTCCGCGGGGCGCATCTGCTCGAAGGTCGCGACCAGGTTCTCGGCGCCCTGCCCGTGCTCCTCCAGCGAGAAGCCCGTCACGGCCGACCACTCCACGGTCAGGGTCTCGCCGCGCCGCCGCAGCGCACCCGACTTGCCCTTCCGTACGAAGATCCGGTCGATCTCCCAGTCGCGCCGGGCCGGCAGCTGCTGGATGGCCACGTCCAGGACGGTGACCTCCTCGTCGTCCGCGACCAGGCGCACCCGCCGGTCCAGCAGTTCGCCGAGGATCAGCCGCTCGGTGGGGCGCTGCTCGAAGCGCCGCATGTTGACCACGCCGGTGGTGATCACCTGGCCGGACTCGACGCCCGTCACCCGGGTCATGGGAAGGAAGATCCGCCGCCGGCTGACGACCTCGACCACCAGACCCAGCAGCCGGGGCGGCCGGCCGCCCACGCGGAGCATCGCGACGAGGTCGCGCACCCGGCCCACCTGGTCGCCGTTGGGGTCGAAGACGGGCACACCCGACAGATGCGAGACGAAGATCCGTGGGGCGCCTGCCGCCATCCGAGCGCCTCCTACGAGCTGCGTCATCCGTCGATCACCGGTACTGCCGTCCCTCAGGTTAGCCCGTACCGCACCCAACCTCCTGGTGGGGCCGTCCGGCGGGGCAGCGCCCCCGCTCCGGCAGGGTGCCCCGGGACCTCCGCACGCGCGTCCCCACGAGCTGGGTGCGGGCGCCGCGCAGGGGCCCGCGTACGGGCGGGTACGCTGCCAGCTGCTCGCCGACGCAACGAGAGGGGCACCCGCCCGTGACCGCCTATTTCCCCGCCCCGCGGCTGCGCCGGGCCGCGTTCGTCAGTGCCCTGTGCGCGGGCCTGGCCGTCGTCGGCACGGGGTGCGGAGCGGACCCCGACGAGGGGACGAACGGGGTCGGGAAACTGTCCGCCGACCAGATCGAGGACAGGGCGAAGACGGCCGTCACCGGGGCCCACTCGGTCCACCTCTCCGGCACGCTGGTCAGCGGCGGCAAGTCCTTCACCCTGGACATGCGGCTCGGGGCGGACGGCGGCTCCGGCGAGGTGAAGTCCCAGGACGACACCACCTTCCAGCTGCTGCGGGTCGGGGAGCAGCTCTACCTCAAGGCGGGCGCCGCGTTCTGGGGCCAGTCCGAGGCGGCCGGCAAGCTCGGCGACAAGTTCGTCAAGGTGCCCGAGGGCGACCCCTCCTACAAGCAGTTCCGCGGGTTCACCGACATGCAGGTCATGCTCGACGGGCTGCTCGGCCTCGACGGGAAGCTCACCAAGGGCGAGGACTACACCAAGGTCGGGCACACCCGGGCCGTCCAGGTCTCGGCGGACCAGGGCAAGGGCGGCAAGCTCTCGGTCTCCCTGGAGGGCACCCCCTACCCGCTCCTCATGGAACGCGCGGGCGGCGCCGGCCGGCTGACCCTCGCGGAATGGGGCAAGCCGGTCGAGCTCACCGCTCCCGCCCCGGACCAGACGGTGGACTACGGCTCCGAGCTGCCCACCACCAAGGACCAGGAGAGCGGCACCGGCAAGGGCACGGGCAAGGGCACCGGCCAGGGCTCCGGCCAGGGTGCCGACCCGCAGGGCTAGCCGACCGCTCCGGCCTCTCCGCTCGCTCCGGCCGCTCCGGCCGCTCCGGCCGCTCCGGCCGCTCCGGCCTCCCGTTCTAGCGGGCCGCCTTCTTCTTCCGCTTCAGCAGCAGCTTCGGCAGCCCCGCCGGGATCGGCTGCCGGGTCGTCGCCGGGGAGCCCAGCGGAACCGCAGCCAGCGAACCCGCGGGAAGCTCGGTGCGCACCGCCTCCGGCTCCAGGCGCAGCAGCCGGCACTCCCGCGCCCAGCGTCCGGTCATCTCGGCGGAGTCGGGCGCGTTGAGCCGCTTGCCCTTGAGCTCGGCCACCGCGGCCTCCCACGGCTCGCTGCCGGGCACGAGCTCGCGTACGGTCGCCGTCCACGCGACGAGCCGGCCGCCCTTGTCCTTGCTGCGCACGGTCACCTCGGCCGCGGCCCCGTCCGCGAGCCCCGGGAACGGCTGCTCCCCGGGCCCGTCGCCGAGCACGTGCGCCGCGCCGTCCACCCAGGCGTGCCACAGGCCGCGGTCCGCCCCGGAGCCGCGGACCCAGATGAGGCCGGACTTCTTGGTGGCCTCCTCGACGAGGGCCAGATCGAGCGCGCTGAGAGTCATGCGCACAGGGTAGCCAGAGGGCCGTGCGCCCCTACAGCCAGCCGTGGCGCCGCAGGGCCCGGTGGATGGTGAAGCAGGTCCCGGCGATGGTGGCCATCACCATCGGATAGCCGTAGCGCCACTGGAGCTCCGGCATGTGCTCGAAGTTCATCCCGTAGACCCCGCAGATCATCGTGGGCACGGCGATGATCGCTGCCCAGGAGGTGATCTTGCGCATGTCCTCGTTCTGCGCGACGGTCGCCTGCGCCAGATTGGCCTGCAGGATGGAGTTCAGCAGCTCGTCGAAGCCGACGACCTGCTCGTGCACCCGGGCCAGGTGGTCGGCGACGTCGCGGAAGTACTTCTGGATGTCCGGCTCCACCAGCCGCATCGGGCGCTCGCTGAGCAGCTCCATGGGGCGCAGCAGCGGGGAGACGGCCCGCTTGAACTCCAGCACCTCGCGCTTGAGCTGGTAGATCCGGCCCGCGTCGCCGCCGCGCGCACTGCCCTTGGCGGGGGCGGCGAAGACCTCGCTCTCCACCTCGTCGATATCGTCCTGGACGGCCGCGGCGACCGCGATGTACCCGTCGACCACGTGGTCGGCGAGGGAGTGCAGGACGGCGGACGGGCCCTTGGCGAGGAGCGCCGGGTCGTCCTGGAGGCGGTGGCGCAGACCCTTGAGGGAGCCGTGGCCGCCGTGCCGGACGGTGATGACGAAGTCGGGACCGGTGAAGCACATCACCTCGCCGGTCTCCACCACCTCGCTGGTGGCGGTGAGTTCGGCGTGCTCCACGTAGTGGATGGTCTTGAAGACGGTGAAGAGGGTGTCGTCGTAGCGCTCCAGCTTCGGCCGCTGGTGCGCGTGCACCGCGTCCTCCACCGCGAGCGGGTGCAGCCCGAACACCGCGGCGATCCCGGCGAACTCGGCCTCCGTCGGCTCGTGCAGGCCGATCCACGCGAACCCGCCGTCCTCGCGGACCGCTCGCAGCGCCTCACGGGGCGTCAGGCAGGAGGAGCCCCGCTCGCGCCCGTCGCGGCGCCCGTCGCGGTAGACGGCGCAGTCGACCACCGCGCTGTTCGCGGACGGGTCGCGGGTGGTGTCGTAGCCGGGCTGCGCCGGCGTGGACCTGCGCAGTGCGGGACGGACGGCGGCACGGAGGTAGGGCAGCATCGACATGGCAGGCTCCTTCGCGCGCACGGCTGCGGACCGTACGGGTGGGAGGTCCTTCCGGATGACGCGCTCACCGCGGTCGGCAGGCCGGGCGGGCAGGCGGAAGGATCAGGACGGGAGGACACAGTTCTTCCGTCGCTCTTCGACCGATCCGACGTGTTGATCCGAAGACGTGCGGATCAGCGGATCAAAGGGGGCGCGGCGCGCCCGTCGGCGAAGTGGAAGAGCGAGAGGTACCGCACGTACTGTGCGATCGACTTCGATGCACCGCAGCCCCACCTCCTCCGGCCGGTCCCCCGTAGGGGACGTCCTGTCGCCGGGGCACTGAAACTTCTCTTCTGAGAGCGTCCCCGACCAACGGTCAACGATATCAGCCGACGGATGGTCAAGACCCGCCCTTTACCCGGCTGATACGAGTTCTATGCTCGCTCCATGGCAGAAATTCTGGCCCTTGTGGAAGCCCGGCTGCGCTCCGCCCTCGGCGAACCCGACGCCCGCGCCGCCGTCACCTTCCTGGGCACCGACCGCTTCGAAGTCCTCCGCTTCACCGAGGGCGACCTCGTGCGGTACGCGACCCTCGGCATGTCCGCCCAGCCGATGACCGACCCGACGGCGGTGGTCTCCGACCCCGTCCGCGGCCCGCGCGCGGAGCTCGTGCTGACCGTACGGGGCGGGCTCGCGCCCACCGACAGGCTGCTGCGGCCACTGGCCGTGCTGGCGGCCTCGCCCCAGGTGGAAGGGCTCATCGTGACGCCCGGCGCCTCCCTGGACGTGGGCGAACCCCTGTGGGACGGGGCACCGTTCACCTCCGTACTCGTCGCGGAACCCGGCGGACTGGTGGAGGACCTCGCCCTGGACGACCCCATGGACCCCGTCTCCTTCTTCCCCCTCCTGCCGATGACGGCGAACGAGGCGGCATGGAAACGCGTCCACGGAGCGGCCGCCCTGCAGGAACGCTGGCTCGCGCGCGGCACGGATCTGCGTGACCCTCTGCGCACGGCAGTCCCCCTGGACTGAGCATCCGGCCGCCGGGCCGGTCGGCCGACTTCCCGGTCGCCCGGTGAGCGCGGCCGATCATCCGACGCTCGTACGGGCGAATGCCGGGGGCTGCCGGCATGCAGCTTCGGCGGAGGTGTCAGCGTTGACACGGAACGTCGTCGGGACCTGGTCAGGGGAGGGGGCGGCTGATGACGCGAGGCGAGGAGCTGCGGAAGGCACTGCGCACCCTGGCTGTTCCCTTTACCGTGTCGGCGCCTGCGGGGGCGCGCATCCGGGATCGGCTGCGTCTGTCCGTCCGTGATGCCGAGGTGGTACGGCTCGTGGGTGATCACCTGGGCAGGCATGCCCGTGCCGATCTGGCCGGGCGGGTGCGGATCGGGTTGGTGCCCGCACGGCGGAATCTGCGTGCGGAGCGCAAGCGTGCTCTGACGAGGGTGTCGTCATCCCGGTGGGCAGGTGCGATCACGCGCGCGTCCGATGACCAGTACCAGCTCTCCCTGCGGTGCCTCTTCGACGAGCGTGCCTCGCTGCGCCGGACCATCACCATGATCCGACGGCGTCCGGCGGTCCCGTGCGGGCAGCGAGTCGGCGGTGTCCGGGGATATCCGAGCCGGGGCGAGCGTGCACAGAAGCAGTCCCGGTTGCAGGTCCTGACCGTGCGTCTGGTCAGGGTGGAGCGGCGGATCGCGGCCGGTCATCCGGCGGTCGTGGCGGGTGGCCGCAAGCTCGCCAAGACCCGGCACCACCTCGGCGCCGCCGGGCTCGCCGAGGCAGAGTGGCGGGAGCGGTGGGACGCGCGGCGTCTGTTCCTGACCGCCGACGGCGAGTGGCTGGACCGGATCACCGCCAACCGTTCCGTCCGCTACGACCTCGTATGCGACCCGGAACGCGGGCGCTGGTACCTCGACGCTTCCTGGTCCACCCCGAAAACGGTCCTCCCCACACCCGCAGAGCCGGCCGCGACCGGCGCCCGGATGCTGGCGGTGGATCTCAACGCCGGCCACCTCGCCGCCTGCGTCGTGGACACCCATGGCAACCCTGTCGGCCGGCCGTTCACCATCCCCACCGACCTGACCGGTCCCACCTCACAGCGCGACGGACGCCTGCGTCAGGCGATCAGCCACGTCATCCGCCTCGCCCACCAACACGGCTGCGCCGGTCTCGCGATCGAGAACCTCGGCTTCGCCGATGCGCGTGCGACTGGCCGCGAGACGTTGGGCCGGGGCAAGCGCGGTAGGACGTTCCGGCGCACGGTTGCCGGGTTGCCCACCGGACGCTTCCGTGACCGGCTGGCCGGCATGGCCCACCACACCCGGGTGACAAGACCTGCCGGGCCCGAAGCGACCAACTCGCACTGGTCCCCGTCCCCCAAGACCGTTCGGGGAGACAACCGGCCGTGCCGGTTCACGGCGGTTCGCCCAACAGGGGCGAACACGCCGAGGAACGGTGATCGCATCTTGACGGGGCGGGCGGCGGGGAGGAGCGTGGCTTCTTATGAGGGGCGAACCGAGTTGCCCGAAGTGTGGTGGCCGGGTCAGGGCGCCCGGTCTTTTCGCCGACTCCTGGCAGTGCGCGGTGCACGGCACCGTCCATCCCCTGCAACCCGTGATCCCGCCGAGCGTCGAAGGCCTGGGCGTGGTGGTGAACCGGGCGCAGGTACCGGTCTGGATGCCCTGGCCGCTGCCCGTCGGCTGGCTGTTCACCGGGATCGCCTCCGCCGGTGACGACCGCAGCGGCGGCCGGGCCACCGCCGTGGCCTGCTCGGGTCCCGGCCCGCTCGGTGGCATCGGCGAGCTGCTGCTGGTCGCCGAGGAGCTGGGTGTCGGCCTGGGCGCGCGTTTCGCCGGCCTCGACGCCCCCGACCCGGGCCGCTACATGAACGTCTCCGCCCCGCCGCACGCCAAGGTGGTCGCCGCCGGGCGGCCGACGCCGCTCTGGCACGTCACGGGCGTCCCGGAGGACCGGGCCGTCTTCGCCGGCGAGGCGCGCGGGCTGTGGCTGTGGGCGATCGTCTGGCCGGAGCAGTCGGGCCTGCTGATGTACGACGAGCTGGTGCTGACCGACCTGCGCGACGCGGGGGCCGAGGTGGAACTGCTGCCCTGCGGAGCCCTGAGCCCCCGCATCCTCTCCTCCTGACGCACCGCTCGCGCGGATCGGCCCTGGCGGGCCTCACCGGCTTCGCGGTGCTGCACCGGACTCCGTCCGGCGGCCCGGGGCGCGGGTGGTCCGGCGGTCCCCGGTGTGGCCGGTCGGGCGCAGTCCCGTAGCGGGAAAAGCGGACGGTATCCTGGAGTGTCCCCCGTCCGCGCGTGAACCCTGGAGTCCGGCTGTGCGCATCGATCTGCACGCCCACTCCACGGCCTCGGACGGTACGGACACCCCCGCCGAGCTGGTGCGCAACGCCGCCGGTGCGGGGCTCGACGTGGTGGCGCTGACCGACCACGACACCGTCGCCGGATACCGCGAGGCCGTCGCCGCGGTGCCCGAGGGGCTGACCCTGGTGACCGGCATGGAGCTGAGCTGCCGGCTCGACGGCATCGGCATGCACATGCTGGCGTACCTCTTCGATCCCGAGGAGCCCGAGCTCTCCCGCGAGCGGGAGCTCGTCCGCGACGACCGCACCCCGCGCGCCCAGGCCATGGTCGGCAAGCTCCGGCACCTCGGCGTGGACATCACCTGGGAGCAGGTGGACCGGATCGCCGGCGAGGGGTCCGTGGGCCGCCCGCACATCGCCGCCGCGCTCGTCGAGCTCGGCGTCGTGCGCACCGTGTCGGACGCGTTCACCGCGGACTGGCTCGCCGACGGGGGCCGCGCGTACGCCGAGAAGCACGAGCTCGACCCCTTCGACGCGATCCGCCTGGTCAAGGCGGCCGGCGGGGTCACCGTCTTCGCCCACCCCGCCGCCGTCAAGCGCGGCACCTGCGTGCCCGAGAGCGCCCTCGCGGCCCTCGCGGCGGCCGGCCTCGACGGCATCGAGGTCGACCACATGGACCACGACGACGCCACGCGCGCGCGACTGCGCGGCCTGGCTGCCGACCTCGGTCTGCTGACCACCGGGTCCAGCGACTACCACGGCAGCCGCAAGACCTGCCGGCTCGGGGAGTACACGACCGACCCCGAGATCTACGGCGAGATCACCCGCCGTGCCACCGGGGCGTTCCCGGTGCCCGGCGCCGGTGGACGCGTGCGCGGCTGACCCTGCCGCCGCCCCTCCCGCTCCACCCCCTCCTTTTTTCGTGACACCCCTCTCCTGCAAGGCATCACTGTGCTCGATTTCGCCGTCTTCGGATCCCTCTTTCTCACCCTTTTTGTGATTATGGACCCCCCGGGGATCACGCCCATCTTCCTCGCGCTGACCTCCGGCCGTCCGGCCAAGGTGCAGCGCCGCATGGCCTGGCAGGCCGTCTGCGTCGCCTTCGGCGTCATCGCCGTCTTCGGCCTCTGCGGCCAGCAGATCCTCGACTACCTGCACGTCTCCGTGCCGGCCCTGATGATCGCGGGCGGGCTGCTGCTCCTGCTCATCGCGCTCGACCTGCTCACCGGCAAGACCGACGAGCCGAAGCAGACCAAGGACGTGAACGTCGCGCTCGTCCCGCTCGGGATGCCGCTGCTCGCCGGGCCCGGCGCGATCGTCTCGGTGATCCTGGCGGTGCAGAAGGCCGACGGGTTCACCGGTCAGTTCTCGGTGTGGGCCGCGATCGTCGCGATGCACGTCGTGCTGTGGGTGGTGATGCGCTACTCGCTCGTCATCATCCGCGTGATCAAGGACGGCGGCGTGGTCCTCGTGACGCGCCTGGCCGGCATGATGCTGTCCGCCATCGCGGTCCAGCAGATCATCAACGGCGTGCTCCAGGTGATCCAGACCGCGTAGCCGTCCAGACCGCGCAGCGCCGCCCGCCGCGCATGCGAACGCCCCCGCACCGGGATCGGTGCGGGGGCGTTCGTCACATGGGTGGACGCGGCCGATCGGCCGCTGTCAGGTGGACGCGGTCAGTTGGACACGGTCTCAGCCGGTCGGATCAGGAGGCGCTGGCCGACGGCCGCGGCCTGCTGCACGATCCGGTTGACGGAGGCCGCGTCCACGACGGTGCTGTCCACGGCAGATCCGTCGACGTCGTCCAGGCGCAGAATCTCGAAGCGCATGGGGCTTCTCCCTTCGTCAGTGTTTCTTCCTTCTACAGGGTTAACGAAGTGTAAGCCGCAAACATTCCCTACGCTAAGGAAATTTTTTCCTTGTCTAACTACTAACGCGTACCGGAGACGTCAGAGGAGCCGCCAGAGGAGCTGCCAGAGGAGCCATCAGAGGCCCCCCAGAACGCCGCCAGCGCCGCCGCGACGGCCGCCGGATCCTCGGCGTTCGGCGAGTGTTCCGTCCCCGGGACCACCACCCGCGCAGCGCCCAGCCGGTGCGCCATCGCGTCCATCTCCGACACCGGCCACACCGGGTCCGACTCCCCGGACAGCACCAGCTTCGCCAGCCCGGGCGCCGCGGCGGCGAGCTCGTCGATCCGGTCCGGCTCCTCGATCAGCGCCCGCCCGGTGACCATCAGCTGCTCGGGGACGGTACCGAGCCAGCGGGCGCGCAGGAAGGCCTTGAGGGCGGGGTCCTCGGCGGGCGCGTCGCGCGGATCCAGGGCGCGCATGGCGTCCCAGATGGCCGGCATGTCGTCGCCCATCGCCTCCAGCGCCGAGACGAGCAGCTTCGTACGGCCCTGCTGGTCCGCGCAGACCGCGCCCGGGCCGCTGCTCAGCAGCGTGAGGCTGGCGTACGGGGCCGGATCGCGGACCACGGCCGCCCGGACGATCAGCCCGCCCAGCGAATGCCCCAGCAGGTGCACCGGACCGGCCGCGCCCAGGGCGGCGGTCTGCGCGAGGACGTCGCGCGCCAGTTCCGTCAGGGCGTACGGGGCCTGCGTGCGCGGGCCGCCGCTCTCGTGCTGGCCGCGGCCGTCGACGGCGACCACCCGGTACCCGGCGGCGGACAGCGGCCCGAGGAGGCCGAGGAAGTCCTCCTTGCTGCCGGTGTAGCCGGGTACCAGCAGGGCGGTGGCGCGGACCGGCCCGACGGGCACGGCCTCGTGCACGGCGAAGTCCCCGCGGGCCGTGGCCAGCCGGTACGCACGGGCTGCGGGCGGGAGCGTAAGGGTCGGCGGCTTGCTCATGGCCCGAGGTTACCGGCCCGTACGCCCGTACGGGAGCTGCGCCGGGCCCCGGGTACGCCGATGGCCCCGGCCCCCTCGAAAGGGGACCGGGGCCATCGGGAAGGGCGTTACGCCTCCGGGGTCTCCACCGCGGCGACGGCCTTGCGGGTCCGGGTGCGCTTCGGCTTGACCGGAGCCTCCTCGGCGACCGGAGCGGCGGCCTCGGCGGCCGGAGCCTCCGGGGCGGCGGCCGCGACCTTGCGGGTCCGGGTCCGCTTCGGCTTGACCGGAGCCTCCTCCGCCACCGGGGCGGCGGCTTCGGCGACGACCTCGGCGGCCGGGGCGGCAGCCGCGACCTTGCGGGTCCGGGTGCGCTTCGGCTTGACCGGAGCCTCCTCGGCGACCGCGACCGCGGCGGCCGGAGCCTCGACCACGGCGGCCTGGGCGATGACCTCGGCGACCGGGGCGACCGGGGCGACGACCTCGGCCACCGGAGCGGCCGCGGCCTTACGGGGCGCACGGGCACGCGGAGCACTGCTCCGGGGCGCGCTGCTCCGGGAGGAGCTGCTCCGCGGGGCGCGGACCGGCTCCACCATCGGGGCCATCTGGAAGTCGGGCTCGGGCTCCACCACGAACGGGGCCAGCGGCTCCAGCGCCGTCGCCGGGGCGACGAAGGTGGCGGCCGGAGCGGCGGACCGGGTCCGGCGACGGCGCGGCTTGCGCGCCTCGTCGGCGGCCGGAGCCTCCGGAGCCTGGACCGCGGCGGCCTGGACCGCGGGAGCGACCGGGGCGACCGGGCTGACCGGGGTGGCCTCGGCGGTCACCGGGGTCAGGAGCTCGGCGCCGTGGTCCGAGCCGCCACGGGTGCGGCGGCGCTGGCGCGGGGTACGGGCGGTGCGCTCCTCGGCGGCGGCCGGGGCGGCGGCACCGCGGCCACCGTCACGTCCGCCGTCGCGGCCACGTCCGCCGTCACGGCCGGCATCGCGACCGCCGTCACGGCCGCCGTCGCGACCGCCACGGCCACCGCGGCCGCCGGTCTCGCCCAGGTCTTCCAGGTTCTCGGCCTTCAGGCCGGCCCGCGTGCGGTCGGCGCGCGGCAGGACACCCTTGGTACCGGCGGGGATGTTCATCTGCTCGTACAGGTGCGGGGACGTGGAGTACGTCTCCACCGGGTCGTGGAAGTCGAGCTCCAGCGCCTTGTTGATCAGCTGCCAGCGCGGGATGTCGTCCCAGTCGACCAGGGTGACGGCGATGCCCTTCTTGCCCGCGCGGCCGGTGCGGCCCACGCGGTGCAGGAAGGTCTTCTCGTCCTCGGGCGTCTGGTAGTTGATGACGTGGGTGACGCCCTCGACATCGATGCCGCGCGCGGCGACGTCGGTGCACACCAGCACGTCGACCTTGCCGTTGCGGAAGGCGCGCAGTGCCTGCTCGCGGGCGCCCTGGCCCAGGTCGCCGTGGACGGCGCCGGAGGCGAAGCCGCGCTTTTCGAGCTGCTCGGCGATGTCGGCCGCGGTGCGCTTGGTGCGGCAGAAGATCATGGCGAGCCCGCGGCCTTCGGCCTGCAGGATGCGGGAGACGAGCTCAGGCTTGTCCATGTTGTGCGCACGGAAGACGTGCTGCGTGGTGTTGGCGACGGTCGCGCCCTCACCGTCCTCGGAGACGGCGCGGATGTGCGTCGGCTGCGTCATGTACCGGCGGGCCAGTCCGATGACGGCGCCCGGCATGGTCGCCGAGAACAGCATCGTCTGACGCTTCGCGGGCAGGTAGGACATGATCCGCTCGACGTCGGGCAGGAAGCCCAGGTCGAGCATCTCGTCGGCCTCGTCGAGGACGAGGGCCTTGACCTTGGAGAGGTCGAGCTTCTTCTGCCCGGCCAGGTCGAGCAGGCGGCCCGGGGTGCCGACGATGACGTCGACGCCCTTCTTGAGCGCCTCGACCTGCGGCTCGTACGCGCGGCCGCCGTATATGGCGAGGACGCGGACGTTGCGGACCTTGCCCGCGGTGAGGAGGTCGTTGGTGACCTGGGTGCAGAGCTCGCGGGTCGGAACCACCACGAGGGCCTGCGGGGCGTCGGTCAGCTGCTCCGGAGTGGAACGGCCGGCCTCGACGTCCGCGGGGACGACGACGCGCTCCAGCAGGGGGAGACCGAAACCGAGCGTCTTGCCGGTACCGGTCTTGGCCTGGCCGATGACGTCCGTGCCGGACATGGCGACGGGGAGGGTCATCTCCTGGATCGGGAAGGGGGACACAATGCCGACGGCCTCAAGGGCTTCGGCCGTCTCGGGAAAGATCCCGAGGTCTCGGAACGTAGTCAGGGTGCTGCCTCTTCTGTGAGACGCGGCGCGAGGCGGCGAAGGGGGTCGTACCGTGCCGGGCTTGCAGTACTACTACGTACGTACGAAGCTGCGCGGGACCACGAGCCATCGCTCAGGCGCTTTATGCCGCTGAGGGGGCCCCTCGTGGGAGGCGGTACGTATGAACGTACGCATCACGCCGAGGGCGGTCGGGTGGAGCCGATCGGGCCACCGACCGGGCATCCTCATTCGGATGGCCCGCCGAGTGTTCGGCAGGCGCATTACCACTGTACCCCGGAATCTCGCAGCTGTGTCGGGTGAATTCACCAGGTAGGCGCGTTTACGTGGACTGAGCAGGTGGTTCACGGTGCCTTTCGGCGAGCTATTGTGCGGTGCATGTCGACCGTTGAAAACGCATCGCCCGCCGACGAAAGCGCCCCCGCCGAGGCGGCCGGTATCGCCGCCCAGGACTGGGCCACGGCCTCCGCCTCGCCGCAGTACCGGGCCGCCGTGGTGGATCTCCTCGGGGCGCTCGCGTACGGCGAACTCGCGGCCTTCGAACGCCTCGCGGAGGACGCGAAGCTCGCGCCCACCCTCGGGGACAAGGCCGAGCTCGCGAAGATGGCCTCCGCCGAGTTCCACCACTTCGAGCGCCTGAGCGACCGGCTCGCCGCGATCGACGAGGACGCCACCGCCGCGATGGAGCCCTTCGCGAAGGGCGTCGACGACTTCCACCGCCAGACCGCCCCGTCGGACTGGCTGGAGGGCCTGGTCAAGGCGTACGTCGGCGACTCCATCGCCAGTGACTTCTACCGCGAGGTGGCCACCCACCTGGACACCGACACCCGAGGGCTAGTCGTGAGCGTGCTCGACGACACCGGCCACGGCGGCTTCGCCGTCGAGAAGGTGCGCGCCGCCATCGAGGCCGACCCGCGCTGCGGCGGCCGGCTCGCGCTGTGGGCCCGCCGGCTGATGGGCGAGGCGCTGTCGCAGGCGCAGCGCGTGGTCGCCGAGCGCGACGCGCTCTCCACCATGCTGGTCGGCGGAGTCGACGGGATGGCGGCCGGTTTCGACCTGGCGGCCGTCGGCGAGATGTTCACCCGGATCACCAAGGCGCACACCAAGCGCATGGCGGCCCTGGGCCTCGCGGCGTAACGCGGGCCCCGGGACGTACGTCGGCCCCCGCGCGGAGCATCGCACGGGGGCCGACCTGCGTCTGTCAGCGTCTGGCAGTGGGGTTCATTGGAGCTCAGCGGGGCTCAGTGGGGCCGTCTAGCCCCGCGTCGGAACCGAAAACGGAGCCCGGCGGGGCGGCCTCGCAGTCCGGCCGGCGGGCCGCAACAGCAGGGACAGGACCACCATCGAGACCAGCGCGCCGCCGATCAGGGTCGCGAACAGGGTGTTGTGCCCGGGGCCCAGCGCGGTGTGCGTCAGATAGGCACCGAAGAGGGCGCCCGCCACTCCGCTCACCAGCACCGCCCGCGAGGACGGCAGCCGCGGGCCGAGCACACGGACGGCCACTCCGGCCAGGGCGAGGCCCAGGAGAGCGGAGCCGAGCGCCTCGATCAGCAGCATGGGGGTTCCTCTCGAACGTCGGGCGTACCGGGGCGTACCGGGAGCGTGTCCTACACCGCTCCTACCCGAAGCGGAGGAAACGGAAACGGCCCGGCGGAGTCCTCCACCGGGCCGTTCTCGGTACTTCTGGGTGTTGCCGGGTGCTTCTGGCTCAGAGAGTGCCGAAGCCGACCTTGCGCACGCTGGGCTCGCCCAGGTCGACGTACGACAGACGCTCGGACGGCACCAGGACCTTGCGGCCCTTGTTGTCCGTGAGGCTCAGCAGCGGCGCCGAGCCGGACAGGGCGGCGGTGACGATGCTCTCCAGCTCCTCGGCACTCAGGTCGCTCTCGAGCACGATCTCCCGGGGTGCGTGCTGCACGCCGATCTTGACCTCCACGGCCTTGTCCCTCCGACGGTCCGGTTCGCGCGATCAGCCGCGCCGTTACCCGGTCCACATTAGCCCGGAGAGGGGACGTGTCCGCCGCGCGGCGAAAACGCTCGCAGCGAACAGCCGCCGGTCAGACCGGCGGGGACCGCCGGGACCGGCCCGGAAACCCGGGCCGGCGCCGCTCAGACGTCCGTCGGGTGCAGCGGGAAACCGGCGATTCCGCGCCACGCGAGGGAGGTCAGCAGACCCACCGCGGTGTCACGGGCGACCGGGCTCTCGCTCGACAGCCAGTACCGGGCCACGACCTGCGAGACCCCGCCCAGGGCCACGGCCAGCAGCATCGACTCGTCCTTCGACAGGCCGGTGTCCTCGGCGATGACGTCCGAGATGGCCTCGGCACACTGCAGCGAGACGCGGTCGACGCGCTCGCGCACCGCCGGCTCGTTCGTCAGGTCCGACTCGAAGACGAGCCGGAAGGCGCCGCCCTCGTCCTCGACGTACGCGAAGTACGCGTCCATCGTCGCGGCGACGCGCATCTTGTTGTCGTTCGTCGACGCGAGCGCGGTGCGCACGGCGAGCAGCAGGGACTCGCAGTGCTGGTCCAGGAGCGCCAGGTAGAGGTCGAGCTTGCCGGGGAAGTGCTGGTAGAGCACCGGCTTGCTGACTCCGGCACGCTCCGCGATGTCGTCCATGGCCGCCGCGTGGTAACCCTGCGCGACGAAGACCTCCTGGGCGGCGCCCAGGAGCTGGTTGCGCCGGGCCCGGCGCGGAAGTCGCGTGCCCCGCGGACGCGCTGCCTCGGTCTGCTCGATGGCTGTCACGCCGCCTCCCACTTTCTCTAGAACACAGTGCGCCTTGCGCCGCGCGGCCATCGTACTTTTCGGTAACCGAATCTGGAGGGTTCAAGCCGAGTTTTCTCGCGGTACGGACCGCCGGTCACCCACCGGAGATGCTGGTCAGCGCTGGCTCAGCGGTATTCGTCCTCGTCCAGGTTCACCACCCGGGTCTGCTCGGCCGCGTCCGCGTCGGAGGCTTCGCGCTGGCCGACGGGGGTGAGCGGATCGTCCCCGACCGGATTCAGCTCCGTGTTCTGCTCCGCCGCGTCCGCCTCGGGGGCTTCCACGTCGAGGGCTTCCGGCCGCTCCGACTGGAAGGTGTCCGGTTCCGCAGGGTCGACAGTCATGGAACTCCCCTTTCCACTTACGAGCCTAGGAGGATCGCGCGTACCCCGCTAGGCAGCTCCGCAAGCATCTGTGACGGCGAACACAAGAGGACCTGCGTGATCGTCTCGTAACATTGCCCCATGTCTTCGACCGAGCTGCCGGGTGTACGGTCCGCCGACCCCTCGTCTTCCGGCCAGTCCTCCCAGGTGGGAGCCGTGCGGCTGGCCGAAGGTGAGCAGCTGCGCACCGACCGGCTGCCCGGGCTGGAAATGAACGTACGGGTACGCCCCGCGCTCCGTGCCGGCCTGCCGGCCGCGCTGTTCGTCCACGGGCTCGGCGGTTCCTCGCAGAACTGGTCCGCGCTCATGGCGCGGCTGGCCGATTCCGTCGACGGCGAGGCCCTGGACCTGCCCGGCTTCGGCTGGTCCCCGCCGCCCGCCGACCGGGACTACTCGATCACCGGGCTCGCCCGCGCCGTCATCCGTCACCTGGACGCCGCCGGACGCGGACCGGTGCACCTGTTCGGCAACTCCCTCGGCGGGGCCGTCTCCACCCGGGTCGCGGCCGTCCGGCCCGACCTGGTGCGCACGTTGACGCTGGTCTCCCCGGCGCTGCCCGAACTGCGCGTGCAGAAGTCGGCCGTGCCGACCGCGCTGCTCGCCGTGCCCGGCATGGCCGGGTTCCTCGACCGGCTCACCCGCGGCATGAGCGCCGAGCAGCGCACCCGGGGGGTGACGGACCTCTGCTACGGAGACCCCTCGCGGGTGACTCCCGAAGCGTTCGAGGCGGCCGTCGAGGAAATGGAACGGCGGCTCGCACTGCCGTACTTCTGGGATGCGATGACCCGTTCCTCGCGCGGCATCGTCGACGCGTACACCCTCGGCGGCCAGCACGGACTGTGGCGCCAGGCGCAGCGGGTGCTCGCACCGACCCTGTTGGTCTACGGTGGCCGGGACCAGCTCGTCTCGTACCGTTTGGCGCGCAAGGCCGCCGCGGCCTACCGGGGTTCGCGGCTGCTGTGCCTCCCGGAGGCGGGGCACGTGGCGATGATGGAGTACCCCGAGGTGGTCGCGGCCGCCTTCCGGGAGCTGCTGGACGCCACCGCCCACGGGCACGGCGCCGAGCCGGAACCGGGCGCAGCGGACCCGGCCGTGCCGGAACCGGCCGCGCAGGAGCACATCGTGAACACCGACGAGGACGGCAAGGGCTGACGACGTGGGACGACATAGTCGCAAGGAGTCCGGCCAGGCTCCGGGCCCCGGCTCAGGCCATCCGCAGCCGGCCGAACAGGCCGGCGCCCGGACCGCCGCCGCCCCGGCCGGGTGGGCCGAGCCGGCCGCCGCCCCCCGCGGGTACGCGGCCCCGCCGCGCCGCGAGCCGGTGTCCGGCGCGCGCGGCGGACACCCCGAACAGCACGAGCCCGGCGGCGCCTGGGGCGCCGCCGCCGGTACCGGCGCGGCCTACGGGGACTGGCGCGGGGCCCCGCGCACCCGGCCCGCGGCCCCGGTCCACGACAGCCCGCTCCACGATTCCCCGGTCCACGACACCCCGGTCCACGACTCGCGGGTCCACGACGGCCCCGCCTACGACAGCCCCGCCTACGGCACCCCGGTCTACGAGGCACCGGTCTACGACACCCCGGCCTTCGGCACCCCCGCGGTCGGCTTCCCGCAGGTCCGCCTGGACTCCCCGATGACCGCGACGGGCTCGCACCGCCGGGTCACGGTGACCGAGGACGCCTTCGCGACGACGGGCCCGCACCGCCCGGTCCCGGTCCCGGTTCCGGTCCCCGGCGGGGGCTTCCCCGAGGACGCCTTCACCGCCAGCGGTTCGCACCGCCGGATCCCCGCGCCCCGCACGCCGGTCACCGCCCCCGCCGCCGAGCCGGTGGAGGCACTGCCCGCCGCCGGGCGCGGCGGCAAGGGCCGCACGTACGCCGGGATGGCCGCCGCGGCCCTCACCGTCGCGCTCGCCGTCGTCGTCGCCGGCCAGGCGGCCTCCGAGAGCGACAACGGCAAGAACACCCTGCGCGCCGCCGACGAGGGCAACAGCCACACCGCGCAGGGCAACTCCGCCGCCTCCCGGTCCGACGGCCGGCCCACCCCGGACGCCTCCGCGGCGCTCCAGGCCGCGCCGGAGCTCTCGTACGACCAGAAGATGGCGCAGCAGTTCCCGATCGACGAGAAGCTGAAGGGTCCCGGTGCCTTCGACACCGTGCCCGGCGTGGCGCAGGCCCCCGGCAAGGGGAAGGTGGTCCGCTACCGCGTCGACGTGGAGCAGGGACTCGGCCTGGATCCGCAGCTGTTCGCCGAGGCCGTGCACCGGACGCTGAACGACGACCGGAGCTGGGGCCACGGCGGCACGAAGACCTTCGAGCGGGTGCCGGGCGGCGAGGCCGACTTCGTGATCACGCTCGCCAGCCCGGGGACCACCGGCGTCTGGTGCAAGAAGTCCGGGCTCGACACCACCATCGACAACGTCTCCTGCGACTCCGCGTCGACCGACCGCGTGATGATCAACGCGTACCGCTGGGCGCAGGGCTCGGTGACGTTCGGCCCGGACCAGATGTTCGCCTACCGGCAGATGCTCATCAACCACGAGGTCGGCCACCGGCTCGGCCACGGCCACGTGAGCTGCCAGACCCCGGGCGCCCTCGCCCCGATCATGCAGCAGCAGACGAAGTCCCTGGACATCAACGGAATCCAGTGCAAGCCCAACCCCTGGGTGTATCCCGGGAGTTGATATACGGCTTTGACAAAATGTTCGATGGTCGGTCATTGTTCTCCGCATGTCGCACATCCACACCACCGCCGCGAGCGCCGCCATTGAGCTGGCGCTGCTTGGTGTGACCGCGCACAGCGTGGCCGACATCTTCTGTCGCTGACGCCTCCCTGAGCGCGCGACTTCCGGTTTTCTCCGTCGTTCCGCCGCGCCCGGGGCTTCCAGCCCGCAGGTGCGGCGTTCTTCGTTCCTCCGTCCCCGCCGTCGGCACGCCGCCGACCGCGCCGACGTGGACCGCTGCCCCTCGCGTGGCCTTTTCCGCATCTCCCTTCACGCCGAGAGGTCCCTTTTCCCATGGCCCGTCAGTCCCTCATATCGCGCCGCGTGGCCGCGGTCGCCGTCAGCGTCGTTCTGGCCGGGGGCGCCGCCGCCTGCGGGCCCACGGACGGCACGGACAAGGCCTCCGCCGGTGACAAGCCGGGCGCCTCCGGCGCCGCCCCGCAGAAGGGCGGCACCCTGACCGTCCTCAACAACGAGCCGCAGAGCGACTTCGACCCGGCCCGCCTGTACACCTCCGGCGGCGGCAACGTCCCCTCGCTCGTCTTCCGCACGCTCACCACCCGCAACCGCGAGGCGGGCCCGGCCGGCGCCAAGGTGGTGCCCGACCTGGCCACCGACCTCGGCAAGCCCAACGCCGACGCCACCGAGTGGACGTACACGCTCAAGGACGGGCTGAAGTACGAGGACGGCTCGCCGATCACCAGCGCCGACATCAAGTACGGCATCGAGCGGTCCTTCGCCGCCGAGCTGTCGGGCGGAGCCCCGTACCTGCGCGACTGGCTGGTCGGCGGGGAGACGTACGAGGGCCCGTACAAGGACGGCGGCAAGGGCCTCGACTCGATCGTCGTGCCCGACGCGAAGACGATCGTCTTCAAACTCCGCAAGCCCGAGGGGGAGTTCCCCTTCCTCGCCACGCAGACGCAGTTCGCGCCCGTACCCAAGGCCAAGGACACCGGGGTCAAGTACGAGGAGCACCCGGTCTCCTCCGGCCCGTACAAGGTCGTCAAGAACGAGAACGACGGCGAACACCTCTCCCTGGAGCGCAACGAGAACTGGGACGAGAAGACCGACGAGGAGCGCAAGGCCTACCCGGACAAGATCGACGTCCGCTCCGGGCTCGACGCGGCGGTCATCAACCAGCGCCTGTCCACCAGCTCCGGCCCCGACGCGGCCGCCGTCACCACCGACACGAACCTCGGCCCGGCCGAGCTCGCGCAGATCGGCGACAACAAGGAGCTGGGCGGGCGCGTCGGCACCGGCCACTTCGGCTACGTCAACTACCTCGCCTTCAACCCGAAGGTCGCCCCCTTCGACAACCCGAAGGTCCGCCAGGCGATCTCCTACGCGATCAACCGGACCAGCGTGATCAACGCGGCCGGCGGCTCCGCCCTCGCCGAACCCGCCACCACCTTCCTGCCCGAGCAGGAGGCCTTCGGCTTCGCCCCGTACGACCACTTCCCGGCCGGCAAGACCGGAGACCCGGCCAAGGCCAAGGAAGTGCTGGCCGAGGCGGGCTTCAAGGACGGGCTGACCATCACGCTCACCCACTCCAACGCCCAGAACCGGCAGACCAGCCCCGAGGTGGCCACCGCCGTGCAGCAGGCGCTCGCCGCCGCCGGGATCACCGTCAAGCTGGAGGGACTGGAGAACAACGCCTTCAACGAGAAGCGCTGGGACGTCAAGAACACCCCCGGCTTCTTCCTCTCCCGCTGGGGCGCCGACTGGCCGTCCGGCGCACCCTTCCTCGCCCCGATCTACGACGGCCGGCAGATCGTCACCAACGGCACCAACTACAACCACGCGCAGCTCAACGACCCGGCCGTGAACACCGAGATCGACGAGATCGCCAAGCTGACCGACCTCGCGGCGGCCGGCAAGCGCTGGGGCGCCCTCGACAAGAAGATCGGTGAGCAGGCGCTCGACGTCCCGCTCTTCCACCCGGTCTACAAGCGGCTCGTCGGCAAGGAAGTCAAGAACGTCGTCATCAGCGACTGGACCGGCGTCCTCGACATTTCGCAGGTCTCGGTCAAGTGACGCTCCTCGCCCAGCAGTCGGCGGCCGGGCCCGGGGTCATCGCCCCGGGCCCGGGCGCCGGGCGGCAGGTCTGGCGGCGGCTGCGGACCCGGCCCTCGGCCGTGGCGGCGGCCGCCGTCCTGCTGCTCCTCGTCCTCCTCGCCCTCGCCGCGCCGCTGTTCGCGCACCTCACCGGCCAGGACCCGAACGCCTACCACGATGACCTCGTCGACTCCGCACGAGGGGGCGTCCCGCTCGGCTCCTTCGGCGGGATCTCGGGCGAGCACTGGCTCGGCGTCGAACCGGGCACCGGCCGCGACCTGTTCGTCCGGCTGCTCTACGGGGCCCGGATCTCACTGCTCGTCGCACTCGGCGCCACCGTCGTCCAGGTGCTCGTCGGGGTCGGCGTCGGGCTGGCCGCGGCCCTCGGCGGCCGGTTCGCCGGCCAGCTCGTCAGCCGGGTCACCGACGTGATGATCGCCCTGCCCATGCTGGTGATCGCCATCGCCCTCACCGCCGTCGTCCCGCCCGGCTTCCCCCGGCCGCTGCTGCTGATCCTCGTCATCGGACTCCTCGACTGGGGCGGCCTCGCCCGGATGGTCCGCGCCCAGACCCTCTCCCTCAAGGAGCTGGACTTCGTGGACGCCGCCCGGCTCTCCGGCAGCGGCACCCTGCGGATCGCCCGCCGCGAGCTGCTGCCCTCGCTGGCCGCGCCCGTCATCACCCTCGCCGCGATCAAGGTCCCGACCGCCATGGTGGTCGAGGCCTCCCTGTCCTTCCTCGGCGTCGGCGTGAAGCCGCCCACCCCCTCGTGGGGGCAGATGCTCTCCAGCGCCCAGACCTGGTTCCGCGCCGACCCCGCCTACGTGCTGCTCCCCGCCGGGCTGCTCTTCGTCACCGTGCTCGCCTTCACCGTGCTCGGCGACGCCGTCCGCACGGCCCTCGACCCGCGCGAGGACTCGCGGCTGCGGGTCGGCACCAGAAAGGAGCGCAAGGCGTGACCCGCTTCGTGCTCAAACGGACCGGCGGCGCACTGCTCGTGCTGCTCACCCTGTCCGTCGTGATCTACGCACTCTTCTACCTCGTCCCCGGCGACGCCGCCCGGCTCGCCTGCGGAGAGCGCTGCAACCCGGCGCAGATCGCCCAGGTGCGCGAACAGCTCGGGCTGAACGAATCGACCGTCTCGCAGTACCTGAAGTTCCTCCAGGGACTGCTGGCCGGCCGGGACTACTCCGGCGGCGCCGGGCTCGTCCTGCACTGCGACGCACCCTGCCTGGGATTCTCGTACCAGAACGACCAGCAGGTCACCGAGCTGCTGCTGCAACGGCTCCCCGCCACCCTGTCGCTGGCCCTGGGCGCCCTGGTGATCTGGCTCGTGATCGGCGTCGGCACCGGACTGCTCTCCGCGCTGCGCCGCGGCGGGCTCACCGAGCGGGCCCTGACCGTGCTCACCCTCGCCGCCACCGGCACCCCCGTCTTCATCCTCGGGCTGCTGCTGCTCATGGCCGTCTGCGCCTACCTCCAGTGGCTGCCCTTCCCCACGTACGTACCGCTCGGCGACGATCCCGAGCAGTGGGCGTGGAACATGCTGCTGCCCTGGGTCACCCTCGGCTTCTTCGAGAGCGCCAAGTACGCCCGGCTGAGCCGCAGTTCCATCCTGGAGACGCTCGCCGAGGACCACATCCGCACCTTCCGCGCCTACGGGGTCGGGGAGCGGGCCATCGTGACCCGGCACGCCGTGCGGGGCGCGGTCGCCCCGGTGATCGCACTCAGCGCCGTGGACTTCGGCACGATGATCGGCGGCGCCGTACTGACCGAGTCGCTGTTCGGGATCCCCGGGCTCGGCAAGACCCTCATCGACGGCGTACGGGTCGTGGACCTGCCCGTCGTGGTGGGCGTGGTGCTCTCCATCGGCGCGGCCGTCGTGCTCGCCGGGGTCATCGCCGACCTGCTGTACGCCGTCGCGGACCGAAGGGTGGTTCTGGCATGACGCACGCACCGCTGGTGGACGTCACCGGCCTCACCGTCGACTTCCCGGTCGGCCGGCCGGGGGAGTACGTACGGGCCGTGGACGGGGTGTCCTTCACCCTGGAGCCCGGCCGCGCCCTGGGCATCGTGGGGGAGTCCGGAAGCGGCAAATCCACCGTCGCGGCAGCCCTGTTGGGGCTGCACCACGGGACCGGAGCACGTCTCGGCGGCACCGTCCGGGTCGGCGGCACCGACGTGGGCGCGGCGAGCCCGGCAGAGCTCCGGGAGCTCCGCGGGGCCGTCGCCGCGATGGTCTTCCAGGACCCGCTGAGCTCCCTGGACCCGTACTACGCCATCGGCGACCAGATCGCCGAGGTGTACCGGGTGCACGCCGCCGTGACGCGTCGTGCGGCCCGGGCCCGGGCCGTGGAGGTGCTGGACCGGGTGGGCATACCCGACGCGGCGCGCCGCTCCCGGGCACGGCCGCACGAGTTCAGCGGCGGCATGCGGCAACGGGCCCTGATCGCCATGGCGTTGGCGTGCGAGCCGCAGCTCCTGATCGCGGACGAGCCGACCACGGCGCTGGACGTCACCGTCCAGGCACAGATCCTCGACCTGCTGCACGGGCTGCGGGAGGAACGCGGGCTCGGACTGCTGCTGGTCACCCACGACGTGGGCGTGGCGGCGGAGAACGTGGACGCGGTGCTGGTGATGCGGGACGGGGGTGTCGTCGAGCGGGGCCCGGTCGGGTCCGTGCTGTCGGCTCCGGCCGATCCGTACACCGCGGCCCTGCTGGCGGCGGTGCCGCGGCTGGACGCGGTGCGGGTGCCCTGGCCGGGGGCTGTACGGGCGCTGCCCGTGCCCGCGCCTCAAACGCCGGCGGGGCTGGATTTGGCTGAGGCCAGAGATCGGGGCTCCGCCCCGGACCCCGCGCCTCAAACGCCGGCGGGGCTGAAAGTGCCCCGGGCGAGGCTGGAGGTGGCGCCGCTGGATGTGCCCGTCGTCGAGGCGTTTTCGCTGCGGAAGGAGTTCGGGCGGGGGAAGCGGCGGGTGGAGGCCGTGGGTGGGGTGTCGGTGCTCGTGCGCGCCGGGGAGACGCTGGGGATCGTCGGGGAGAGCGGCAGCGGCAAGAGCACGCTCGGTCGGATGCTCGTCGGGCTGCTGGAGCCCACCTCCGGGCAGATCCGGCGGGACGGGGCGGAGAGCGCCGGGCTGGTGCCCGGGGTGCAGATGGTGTTCCAGGACCCGGTGTCCTCGCTCAACCCGCGCCGCTCGATCGGCGAATCCATCGCGGACCCGCTGCGCACGGCGGGGGAGAAGGACCGGCGGGCCGTCCGCGACCGGGTCGGCGAACTGCTGGTCCGCGTCGGCCTGGAGGAGGCCCACTACGACCGGTACCCGCACGAGTTCAGCGGAGGCCAGCGCCAGCGCGTCGGCATCGCCCGGGCCCTCGCGCCCCGGCCCCGGCTGATCGTCTGCGACGAGCCCGTCTCGGCCCTCGACGTGACCACGCAAGCGCAGGTCACCGCCCTGCTGGCCGAACTCCAGCGGGAGCTCGGCATCGCACTGGTCTTCATCGCGCACGACCTCGCGGTGGTGCGTCAGGTCAGCGACCGGGTCGCGGTCATGCGGGGCGGGGTGATCGTGGAGGAGGGCCCCGTCGACGAGGTCTACGACCGGCCGGTCCACGCCTACACCCGGGAGCTGCTGGCCGCCGTACCGTCCCTCGATCCGGCCCTGGCCGCCGCCCGCCGGCTCGGCCGGCGCCGTCCCGGAGAGGTGCTCGCGGGATCGCGTTGAGGCGCTCCACCTAGTTCTTAGCGTGCTCGAACGCGAACCGTACGGGAAAGTTACGACTCTTCACCCCTTCCGGTGGCGGGCCGGTCAAACCTCCGGCGCGCCGACGGCCAAAACGCGGGGGTTCGTATACCGCGGGGCGCCCGCCCAAACGAGTACGCCAGAAACGGGAGATAGGGGGTGGCA
>NZ_JBHXKA010000026.1:0-30594 GCF_042722885.1 Streptomyces sp. NPDC058401 | reverse complement strand
GCGCCCCACCTTGTTGTTGGGGTCCGAGCACCCATAGCTCATGCTATTGTTACACAACTCCCCCCGCCCGGGGGCCGCCCCCCAAACCCGTGGGCCCCGCCTTCGGCATATCCGCTTGAGTTCGTATCCGGCGGGTCGCCGGACCTACGGAGACCGCCTGAAACGGGAGATCGGGGGTGCCACTCGTGCGGATCGGACTGCTCACGGAAGGTGGTTATCCGTATGCGACGGGGGAAGCGAGGCTGTGGTGCGACCGGCTCGTGCGCGGGCTTCCCCAGCACGAGTTCGAGCTCTACGCCCTGAGCCGCAGCGCCGAGCAGGAGGAGCGCGGCCACGTGCCGCTGCCCACCCAGGTCACCCGGGTGCGGACCGCCCCGCTGTGGGCGCCGGCCGATGACGGGCGCAGCTACCGGCGCCGCGAGCGGCGCCGCTTCGCCGCCGCCTTCACGGAACTGGTCCGCGGGATCTGCGGAGCCGACCCCGCCCGGTTCGCCGACGGGCTGTACGGGCTGGCCGGGCTCGCCTCCGAACAGGGCGGGCTGTACGCGGCACTGCGCTCCGAGACGGCCGTACGGGCGGTGGAGTCCGCCTGCCGCGCCCCGGAGGCGAGCAGGGAAGTACAGCGGGCGCAGGTCGCGGACCTGCTGGAGTTCGTGGACGAACTGGAGCGGATGCTGCGGCCGTTGTCCCTGGACTGGTACGAGGACCTGCGCGAGGTCGACGTCTGCCACGCCGCCGCCGGCGGGGTGGCGGCGATCCCCGGGCTCCTGGCCAAACGCTTCTTCGGAGTGCCGCTCCTGGTCACCGAGTACGGGGTCCAGCTCCGGGCGCACTACCTGGAGACCGCCGCCCGGGACGAGCGGCCGGCCGTACGGGCCCTGCTCGCGGCCTTCCACACCCGGCTGGCCGGCGAGATCTACGCCCAGGCCGACCTGCTCACCCCCGGCAACGCGCACGCCCGGCGCTGGCAGGAACGCTGCGGAGCCTCCCGCGAGCGGCTGCGCACGGTCTACCCCGGGATGGAGGCGGACCGATTCGCCGCGGTGGGCGAGGACGCCGCCTGCGGGGACCCGCACACGCTCGTCTGGGTCGGCCGGGTGGAGCCCGCCAAGGACCTGATTGCCCTGCTGCACGCCTTCGCCGAGGTGCGCAAGGCCGAACCGCGCGCCCGGCTGCGGATCTTCGCGACCGCGGTGGGCAGCGCCGGATCCGGCGGTACGGGATCCGCCGGTACGGGATCCGGGAGCGCGGGATCCGGAAGCGCGGCCGGAGCGGGGAACCACGCGGTCGGGCACGGCTACCTCGCCGACTGCCGCTCGCTCGCCGCGCAGCTCTTCCCCGACGAGGCCGCCGACGCCCACGCGGTCGGCGAGAACCCGGTCACCTTCGAGGAGATCGGCGGACCCGACGTGCCGTCCCCGGCCCACGCGTACGGCTCCGGGCGGGTGGTGGTGCTCTCCTCCGTCATCGAGGGCTTCCCCATCACCCTGGCCGAGGCGATGTTCTGCGGCCGGGCCACCGTGTCCACCGACGTCGGAGCCGTCGTCGAGGTGATCGGCGGAACCGGGCTCGTGGTGCCGCCGCGCAATCCGCGCGCGCTCGCCGAGGCCTGCATCACGCTGCTGCAGGACCCCGAGCGGGCCCAGCGCCTCGGCTCGGCCGCCCGGGCGCGGGCCCTCGAACTCTTCACCGTCGAGCAGAACGTCGCCGCCTTCCAGGAGTCCTACCTGCGCCTCCTGGCCCACGGCCCGGCCCGCCCCGACGGCACCGGGGTGCCCTTCGAGCAGCCGCCCGAGGCCCGCGTCCCGGGCCACTGGGCCACCCCCACCTGGGCCACCCCCCACCCCGTCCCCGCCGCCCCGCCCGCCGCGCGGGCCGCGCACGCCGCCGGTTCGGAGGCCTCCGCATGACCGTGCCGCTGGACGAAGCCGCCCCCTCCCTGGACCCGCCCACGCCCCGCAGGGCCCGCTCCGCCGGGGACCCCGTCAAGGCGCTGCTCCACCGCCACCGGGAGCTCTGCGAGCACGCCGTGGACCCGCTGGAAATCGCCGCCGGGCTGGAGGCGCACGGCATCACCGACCGCACCGCCGCCCGGTTCCGCCACCGGGACGTCTTCTCCCTCGCGGAGGAGCTCTACGCCCGGACCCCCCGCGACGGAGCCCGGCCCGCCGCGCCGGCCGGGCTCCCGGGCCACGCCAAGGCGGTACGGGGCTTCGGCTACGCGCTGCTGCCCGGCGCCCTCGCCCTCGGCGCCGCCGCGGCCGGCGTGCCCTGGGCCGGAGCCCTGGCGGTGCTCGTCACCGTCGCCGCCCTCGGACGGCCCGGCCGGGCCGCCGGGGGACGGTTCCCCGCCGCCGTGTACCTGCTGGCCGCCGCCGCCCTCGGCTGGGCCGTCCACCGCCACGGGATCCCGCTCGGGGTCGCCCTGGCCGTGGCCGTCGCCCCCGGACACCTGGCCGGCTCCGTCTTCGCCGCCCGCGCCCGGCGCAGGCTCGCCGGGAGCCGGGCCCTGGAGGACTTCGCCGACGGGGTGAGACCGCTGCTCCTCGGGACGCTCGCGCTGTACGCCGCGGCCGCCGCGGGGGCGGCCGCGCTGACCGGGACCGCCCAGGCGGTGGCCGTACCGCTCGCGGTGCTGCTCCTGCTGACCCGGCTGCTGCTCGGCCACGGAGCCCCGCGCGGAGCCCTCGCTTCGGCCCTGGCCCTGGTGCTCGCCCTGCTCCCGGTCCCGGCGGCGCCGTTCGCCGCCGCCGCGGGAGTCCTCGTACCCGCCGTCCTCGCACTGTCGCGGGCCTCCGCGCACGCGCAGCGGCCCTGAACCCTTCGGAAGCACACGCCGAAGCGCCGTACCCCCCACCCCGATCCACCCACCCAGCAAGGAGAAACAGGACATGACCGGCCAGCCAACCAACCAAGGGGCCGCGCGATGAGGGTGTTGCTGATCGGAGCCAACGGATACCTCGGGCGTTACGTCGCGGACCGGCTGCTCGCCGACCCCGCGGTCCAGCTCACCGCGCTCGGCCGCGGGGACGACGCCGACGTCCGCTTCGACCTCGCCACCGGCAGCCCCGGTGCGCTCACCCGGTTCCTCGACGCCGTCCACCCGGGCGTCGTCATCAACTGCGCGGGAGCCACCCGGGGCGGCGCCCGCGAGCTGACCCGGCACAACACCGTCGCCGTCGCCACCATCTGCGAATCGCTGCGCCGCAGCGGCTGCGGAGCCCGGCTCGTCCAGCTCGGCTGCGCCGCCGAGTACGGGCCCAGCCAGCCCGGGTCCTCCACGGCCGAGGACGCCGTGCCCAGACCTGGAGGGCCGTACGGAGTCAGCAAACTGGCCGCCACCGAGCTGGTGCTCGGCTCCGGACTGGACGCCGTCGTCCTGCGGGTCTTCTCGCCCGTCGGCCCCGGCACGCCCGCAGGATCCCCCCTCGGCCGGCTCGCCGAGGCCATGCGGCGCGCCATGCAGTCCGGGGACGGCGAGCTCAAGCTCAGCGGGCTCGGCGTCCAGCGCGACTTCGTCGACGTACGGGACGTGGCGCGGGCGGTGCACGCCGCCTCGCTGTCGGCGGCCCAGGGCGTCGTCAACATCGGCACCGGCCGGGCGGTCCGGCTGCGCGACGCGGCCGCCGTGCTGGCACGGGTCGCCGGGTACGGGGGCTCGCTGCACGAGGTCGACGTACCGCAGCACGCCCAGCACCCGCAGGCGCACGGGCACCCCGGCCGGCCCGCCGGGCTCGCCGCCATCGGCTCCCCGCGCTCCGAGGCCACGGCCGAGCAGCTCGCCGCCGCGACGGCCCAGCCCCCGTACCCCTACCCGGACGGCTGCGGAGCCTGGCAGCAGGCGGACGTCCGTACCGCCCGCGACCGGCTCGGCTGGCGGCCGCGGATCAACCTGGAGGAGTCCCTCGCGGACATCTGGATGGAGGCGGCGTGCCGCATCTGACCACCCCGTCGGCCGCCGGCCTGGCGGCCACCGAGGCGGGAAGGCTCGGCTTAGGGGTGCCCGGGTACGCGCACCCGCTGCTGGCCCCGGTGGAATGGGCCGAGCTGACCCGGCCCGGCACCCCGCTGCACTGGGCCGTCCTGAACGTCACGGACGGCCCGGGCGGCCGGCCCGACCCGCACTGCACGGAGGCCGCCGCGAAGCTCCGTAGCGCGGGCGGCGCGGTCCTCGGCCATCTCGCCATGCGAGACGGGGAGCGGTCGTTCGGGGAGCTCGTCTCGGACGCCCACCGCTTCCGCGACTGGTACGGAACCGACGGCTTCTACCTCGCGGACGCCCCGGCCGGGAAGACGGAACTGGCCTCCGTGCGCCGGGTCGCGGACACCCTGCGGGGGCTCGGCGACGGCCTGCGGATCGTCCTCGGACACGGCACCCACCCCTACGAGGGATACACGGAGACCGCCGACCAGCTGGTCACCTTCTCCGGAACCTGGGCCGACTACCGGTGGTCGCAGGTGGCGGAGTGGACGGCGGACCATCCGCCCGAGACGTTCTGCCACCTCGTGCACGGAGTGCCGCGCACGCACCTGGAGGAGGCGCTCCGGATCGCCCGCTGGCAGGGCGCGGGAACCATCTGGTTCACCGACCGGCGCGGGGCCGGGGACCGGGATCCCTGGGCGTCGATGCCCGGGTACTGGGACGAAATCGTCTCGCGGATCGGGACGGGTGTCTTGGAATGAAGAGGGCCGTGGCAGTGTTACGGGAGAACAACCATCAGTTTGCTCCCTGCACCTGCGGGGATGCTCCCCATCTACGGAGTGCCCGTGTCGCTGCCACCGCTGGTAGAGCCAGCTGCTGAGCTCACCGTTGACGAAGTCCGTCGGTACTCGCGGCACCTGATCATCCCGGACGTCGGGATGGACGGTCAGAAGCGCCTGAAGAACGCCAAGGTGCTCGCCGTGGGCGCCGGCGGTCTCGGCTCGCCCGCCCTCATGTACCTGGCCGCGGCCGGCGTCGGCACGCTGGGCATCGTGGAGTTCGACGAGGTCGACGAGTCGAACCTGCAGCGCCAGATCATCCACAGCCAGGCGGACATCGGCCGTTCCAAGGCCGCGTCGGCCCGCGACAGCGTGCTGGGCATCAACCCGTACGTCAACGTGGTCCTTCACGAAGAGCGGCTCGAAGCCGAGAACGTGATGGAGATCTTCAGCCAGTACGACCTCATCGTCGACGGCACGGACAACTTCGCCACGCGCTACCTCGTCAACGACGCCTGCGTGCTGCTGAACAAGCCGTACGTGTGGGGCTCGATCTACCGCTTCGACGGCCAGGCCTCGGTCTTCTGGTCCGAGCACGGCCCGTGCTACCGCTGCCTCTACCCGGAGCCGCCCCCGCCGGGCATGGTCCCGAGCTGCGCCGAGGGCGGCGTGCTGGGCGTGCTCTGCGCGTCCATCGGGTCCATCCAGGTCACCGAGGCCATCAAGGTCCTCACCGGCGTCGGCGAGTCGCTGGTCGGCCGTCTGATGATCTACGACGCCCTGGAGATGCAGTACCGCCAGGTCAAGGTCCGCAAGGACCCCGACTGCGCGGTCTGCGGTCCGAACGCGACCGTCACCGAGCTCATCGACTACGAGGCCTTCTGCGGCGTCGTGTCGGAGGAGGCCCAGGAGGCCGCGCTCGGCTCGACGATCACTCCCAAGCAGCTCAAGGAGTGGATCGACAACGACGAGCCGATCGAGATCATCGACGTCCGCGAGATCAACGAGTACGAGATCGTCTCGATTCCCGGTGCGAAGCTGATCCCCAAGGGCGAGTTCCTCATGGGCACCGCCCTCGCGGACCTGCCGCAGGACAAGCGCATCGTCTTGCACTGCAAGACGGGTGTCCGCAGTGCGGAAGTCCTCGCGGTCCTGAAGTCCGCGGGCTTCGCGGACGCGGTCCACGTCGGCGGCGGAGTCATCGGCTGGGTCCACCAGATCGAGCCCGAGAAGCCGGTCTACTAGCAGTCGTTCCACCGGCAGCCGGTCCGCCGGCAGCCACCCGGAGGGGCCGTACTTCGCTCGCGCGAGGTACGGCCCCTCCGGCGTGTCCGGACGTGCCTACACGGGCGAGGACGGAGGCGGGGAGGCCGGCGCCGTGCAGACCGTGCCCGCGGCGGGCACCTTCCCGTCGAGCAGGTAGGTGTTGACGGCCTGCTGTACGCAGGGGTCGCCGCTGTTGTAGGCGCCGTGCCCCTCGCCCTTGAAGGTGAGTTCCACGCCCACGCCGGGGCCCAGCCGCTCCACCATCTTGCGGGCGCCCTCGTACGGGGTCGCCGGGTCACCGGTGTTGCCGATCACCAGGATCGGCGCCGAGCCGGGGGCGGAGACGTCCGGGGTGTTCCAGGCGCCGGCGACGGGCCAGTCGGTGCAGCTCATCATGGCCCAGCCGAGGAAGTCCCCGAAGACCGGCGAGGCGGCGCGGAACTCCGGCAGCTTCGCCTTGGTCTGCGCCAGCGTGTAGCGGTCCTTGGAGTCGGCGCAGCTGATCGCGGTGTTGGCCGACCCGATGTTGCTGTAAGTGCCCTTCGGGTCCCGGCCGTTGAGGGCGTCCGACATGGCGAGCAGCAGTTGCCCCTGGCCGCCCTCGGCCTCGTCGAGGCCCTGTTCCAGCAGCGGCCAGGCCTCCTTGGAGTACAGGGCGAAGGCGATCCCGTTGGTGGCGGCGTCGTCCGTGAGGAGCCGGTCCCCGGAGCCCGGGATGGGCTTGGCCGCCAGCTGCTTCTGGAGCTTGATGATGTTCGCCTCGATCTCCTTGGCGGTGCTGCCCTGGAGCTGGCAGGAGTCGCCGCGGTTCACGCAGTCCTGGGCGAAGTTGCCGAGCGCGAGCTGGAAGCCCTTGGCCTGGCCGAGGGCGCCCTCCTCGGAGTTCTTGGTCGGGTCGACCACGGCGTCGAAGACGGCCCGGCCGACGTTCTTGGGGAAGAGGTGGGCGTAGACCCCGCCGAGCTCGGTTCCGTAGGAGATGCCGAAGTAGTTCAGCTTCTCGTCGCCGAGGGCCTGGCGGAGCCGGTCCAGGTCCCGGGCCGCGTTCTCGGTGCCCACGTGGGGCAGCACCTTGCCGGACCTCTTCTCGCAGGCCTCCTTGTACTGCTTGGAGGTGGCGAGGAACTGCTTCTCCTCCTCCGGCGTCGAGGGGCTGGAGTCGGTGCCGTAGTACGCGTCCAGCCCCTTGTCGTCCTCGCACAGCACGGGCGCGCTGCGTCCCACCCCGCGCGGGTCGAAGCTGACCAGGTCGTAGCGCTCGCGCAGGGCGCCGTAGTCCTTCGCCGCCCCGGGCAGGGTGCTGATGCCGGAGCCGCCGGGGCCGCCGAAGTTGAAGACGAGCGAGCCGATCCGCTTGTTCTTGTCCCGGGCCTTCGCCCGGATCAGGGCCAGCGGGATCGTCTCCCCCTCCGGCTCGGCGTAGTCGAGGGGCACGTCGAGGACGGCGCACTGCCAGTCCTTGCCGGGGACCTGCCCGACGCCCTCGGCGGGGGTGGGGGCCTCGCACTCGCCCCACTCGGGTTTCTTGACGCCCTGCGCGGCGCCGTCCTTGCCCCTCTTCTCCTTGCCCCCGCCGTCGGAACAGGCACTGGTGGCGAGCAGTGCGGCGGTGGCGGCGGCGGCAGCGGCGACCCGCAGGGCGTGTGTCGGCATGTCTTCATCCTGGGCGCGCCGCGCGCGCCCCGCCCCCGCGCTGACCCATCCGGGTCACGGGGGAGCGGGGCGCGCGAGCGGTCACTGGGCGGCTGTGGCGGCGGGGATGTCCACACCGGCGGCCCGGCGGGCCGGCCAGAGGGAGGCGAGCAGGGCGCCGGCCAGGGCGAGCAGCACCCCGAGGGCCAGCTGTCCCCAGGGGATGACCAGGGCGTATCCGGCGACGCTCTCCTGCAGGGTGTTGCCGAGGGCCCAGCCCGTGAAGACCCCCATGACCGTGCCGACGGTCGCGCCGAGGGCGCCGACGAGCAGGGCCTCGATGCGGATCATCCGGGTCACTCCGGCACGGTCCAGGCCGAGGGCGCGGAGCGTGCCGATCTCCTTGCGGCGTTCGAGCACGGACATCGCGAGGGTGTTGGCGATGCCCAGGGCGGCGATCACCAGGGCCATGCTGAGCATCGCGTAGAAGATGTCGAGCTGGTCGCCGATGCCGCTGGTGTCCTCGGCCCGGATGGCGTCCTTGTCGAGGACGGACAGGGCGGGGTTGTCGCCGAGCGCCTTGACGAGGCTCGCGAGCTGGGCCCGGCCGGGTCCGCCCGCGGTGGCCACGACGATCGCGTCGGTGTACGGGGTGGGGTCGAAGCGGGCGACCAGGGAGTCGGGTGCGGTGATGCTGGGCAGCACCTTGCTCTGCTCGTCCGCGTGGTAGATCGCGCCGATGGTGAGCTCGCCCCGCTGGTCCAGCCGCTTCACGGGGAGGCTCTGGCCTACCTTCCAGCCGTTGGCCCGGGCCTTGTAGTCGGCGACGGCGACCTTGCCCCGGCCGAGGCTGTCGAGGGAGCCCGCGGTCACCTCGTAGCGCAGGAGGCGGCCGATGGCGGCGGGGTCGACGCCGGTCAGGACGGAGCGGATGCCGCCGATCTCGTACTCGGTGGACTGGTTGAGGGGGCTGAAGGTGGCGCCGGACAGGTTCTTGAGGGGCTCGGCGGTGGCGGGGGTCAGCCGCTGGCCGCCCGAGGGGGCCTGCACCAGGTAGTCGCCGGTGATGTCCCGGGTGGTCGCGCCGTCGAGGTACTGGGTGGCGGAGGCGCCGAGGACCGACAGGCCCGAGGCGAGCGCGAGGGCGATGGCGAGCGCCGCGGCGGTGGCGCCGGTACGACGGGGGTCGCGCACGGTGTTGCGGGCGGCGAGGTCGCCGTGCACCGGGCTGAAGCGGAGCAGCAGCGGGCGGAGCAGGGCGGTGAACGGCTGGGACAGGAGGGGGATGAGGGCGATCGCGCCGGTCAGGGTGAGGGCCGCGCCGAGGCCGATGACGGCCCGGGCGTCGCCGTCGTCGGCGAGGGCTCCGTACAGGGTCGTGGCCGAGCCGGTGAGCAGCAGGGCGGCGCCGATCCCGGTGCGCAGGGAGCCGGCCCGCGCGGGGGCGGCGGGCTCGGCGGCGCCGAGCGCGGCGACGGGCGGGATGGCCATGGCCCGGCGGACCGGCACCCAGGCGGCGATCACGGGCAGCGCGGTGCCGACCAGCAGCGCGATGATCACCGTGGAGGGGAGCAGGGTCAGCGGGGCGTCCGGGCTGTCGGCGGCGGAGAAGAGGGCCTGGAGCAGGGCGGCGACCCCGGTGCCGGCCAGGATGCCGGCCACGGAGGCGATCAGTCCGACGAGGACGGACTCGGTGAGCAGGATCCGGCGGACCTGCTTGCGGGTGGCGCCGACGGCCCGCATCAGGGCCAGTTCCCGGGTGCGGCGGGAGACCAGCATGGTGAAGGTGTTGGAGATCAGGAAGGTGGCCACGAACAGGGCGACCGCGGCGAAGCCCACCATGATCTGGCTCATGGTGTCGCTGCCGCTGGAGGCGAGGTTGGCCTGGAGCCGGGCGAGCTGGGCGCCGGTGACGGCGGTGGAGTCCTTGGGGATCACCGCTTCGACCCGGTCGAGGAGCTGCGTCGCCGGGGTGCCGGGGGCGGCCGTGATCTCGATGTCCGTGTAGTGGCCGGGCTGGAGGAACAGCTGCTGGGCGGTGGCGTCGGCGAAGAGCACCAGGCTGCCGCCGGGGGAGAGCTTGGAGGCGTCGGTGCGGAAGACGCCGCTGAGCCGGTAGGACTCGGCGCCGGTGCTCGTACCGACGCGCACCGTGTCACCGATGCGGTAGCCGCCCTTGGCGGCGGAGGCCTCGTCGAGGGCGACGGCCTCGTCGCCGACCGGGCCGGAGCCCTCCGTGAACGCGTAGGCCGGGTCCGTTCCGTCCTTGGCCGGGGCGAAGTTGCCGCCCTTGCGGAACTCGGCGCTGCCCAGCAGCCGGCCCTCGCGGTCGGCGACGGCGGCGAAGCCGTTGACCCGGCCCGCGGCGGCGGCGACGCCGGGGACCTCGGCCAGCGCGGCCGCGGTGCGGGCGTCGAGGGTGGCGGGCGGTCCGCCGGGCACGCTGTTGGGCGAGACGCTGAGGGAGATGCGGTCGTAGCCGGCGCTCGCCCGGTCGGTGTTGGCCTGCTTCTGGCTGTCGCCGTAGACGAGGCTGCCGGTGACGAAGGTGACGCCGAGCATGACCGCGAACACGGTCATCAGCAGGCGGGCCTTGTGCGCGAGCACGTTGCGCAGGGCGGTACGGAACATGGGATGCGGATCCTGGGAGGCGGGCCCGGGGGAGCGGGCGGGCGGCTGGTGCGGTGCGGGAGCGTGGCGGGGTCAGCTCGTGTGGAAGCGGGCGTCGAACGCCTTCATCCGGTCCAGGACCCGCTCCGCGGTGGGCTGCTGCATCTCGTCGACCAGGCGTCCGTCGGCGAGGAAGACCACGCGGTCGGCGTAGGCGGCGGCGACCGGGTCGTGGGTGACCATGACCACGGTCTGGCCCAGCTCCCGCACCGAGTCGCGCAGGAAGCCCAGGACCTCGGCCCCGGCACGGGAGTCGAGGTTTCCGGTGGGCTCGTCGCCGAAGATGATCGCGGGGCGCGAGACCAGGGCCCGGGCCACCGCCACGCGCTGCTGCTGCCCGCCGGAGAGCTGCCCGGGACGGTGCCCGAGCCGGTCGGACAGCCCGGTCATCGACACCACGTGGTCCAGCCACTGCCGGTCGGGCTGCCGGCCGGCGATGGTCAGCGGCAGCGTGATGTTCTCCAGCGCGGTCAGCGTCGGCATCAGGTTGAACGCCTGGAAGATGAAGCCGATCCGGTCGCGGCGCAGCCGGGTCAGCTGCTCGTCGTTCAGCGAGCCCAGCTCGGTGGTGCCGATGCGGACGGAGCCCGAGGTGAAGGAGTCGAGCCCGGCGGCGCAGTGCATCAGGGTGGACTTGCCGCAGCCGGAGGGACCCATGATCGCGGTGAACTCCCCCTCGCGGAAGGCGATGTCGACCCCGTCCAGGGCGACGACCCGGGTGTCACCGCTGCCGTAGACCTTCGAGAGGCCGGTGGCGGCGGCCGCGATGCCGGTCGGCGCGTGGTGCGGGTGTGGGGCAAGGGGGGCGGTCACGGGGACTCCTCTTCGGGCGCGGGAAGCTGCACTTCGAAGGGTGTCCGGGGGAGGTATCGGGGCCCGGGCCGCGGAGTATCGGCGTCCGCTCCGGTGTGTATCGATCTTGTAGCCGACGAGCCGACGAGCCGACGAGCCGACGAGCCGACGAGCCCTCAGCCCGGCAGGTGCAGCGTGGCGACGGCGCCGCCGTCCGGGGCGTTGGTGAAGCGGAGTTCGGCTCCGAGCACCCGGGCCTGGCCCACGGCGATGGTCAGGCCCAGGCCGTGGCCCGTACCGCGCTCCGCCGCGCCCGTCTGGAAGCGGCGCGGGCCGTCGCGCAGCAGGTGCGGGGGGAATCCGGGGCCGTGGTCGCGTACGACGACCGTACGGTCCTCGACGGTGACCCGCACCGGACCCTTCCCGTGCCGGTGGGCGTTGACGACGAGGTTGCCGACGATCCGTTCGAGGCGGCGCGGGTCGGTCTCCACCTTCTCGCCCTGACCGGTGACGTCGACCTCGGTGGTCAGGCCGGTGCGCGTCACCGCCTCGTCGACGACCGCGCCGAGCGGAACCCGGGCGCGGACCGGGAGTTCGGCGCCCGCGTCCAGCCGGGAGATCTCCAGGAGGTCCTCGACCAGCCCGCGCAGATCGCGTACCCGGGACCGGAGCAGGTCCTCGGTCTCGCCGGGCGGCAGCAGGTCCGCGGTGGCCAGCAGACCGCCGACGGGGGTGCGCAGCTCGTGGGCCACGTCGGCGGTGAACCGGCGCTCGTCGCGCAGCCGGCGGCCGAGGGTGTCGGCCATGCGGTCGACGGTGGCGGCGATGTCGTCCAGCTCGTCGCGGCCCCCGGTGATCCCGCTGCGGGCGTCGAGGTCCCCGGCGGAGATCCGGCCCGCGGTCTCGGAGACCAGCCGGAGCCTGCGGGCGAGCAGCCCGGCCCCGTAGGCCGCCAGGGGCGTGGCCACCGCGAGGACGACCAGCGAGGCCGCCACCATGGTCATGTCGAGCCGGCGCAGCCCGTAGAGCCCCGCGTTCATGCTGACGCGCAGGGCGAGCACGGGGCTGCCCGGGCCGCCGGTCCGCTGGGCGCCCCAGATGCCCGGGGGGATCTCCCCGTCGACACCCGGGTAGTAGGCCGTGTGCCGGAAGTCGTCGGCCACGTTCCGCAGGGAGGCGGGCAGGTCGGGGGGATCGAGCTCGGCGCCGTCCGAGAGCGTTCCGGTGCGCCGGTAGGTCTCCATGGCCGAGTACATGTTGTTGGTGGCGTGCATCTCCGCCTGTTCGCGGATGTCCCTCGCGGTCCACGCGTGCACCAGTACGCCGACCGCGACGGCGACCAGGCATCCGGTGGCCGCGGCCAGCGCGGCGATCTTCCAGCGCAGGGTCACGCGGCGCGGTCCGGGGCGGCGGAACGGATCCACCGCGCTCAGCGCCTGAGCTTGTAGCCGAAGCCGCGGACCGTTTCGATCCGGTCCCGGCCGAGCTTGCCGCGCAGCCGCTGCACGCACAGGTCCACGACCCGGCTGTCGCCGTCCCAGCCGTAGTCCCAGACGTTGCGCAGCAGGGTGTGCCGCTCCAGCACGGTGCCCGGGTGGGCGGCGAACTCCAGCAGCAGCTTCAGCTCGGTCGGGGTGAGCGCCACCGGGGTTCCGCCGACGGTCACGTCCAGGCCGCCGGTGTGCAGGGTCAGGTCCCCGAAGGTCAGCAGTTCGCCCTCGGACGGTCCGGGTTCCTGTTCGGCTGCCTGCCGGTCCTGCCCGGCCGCCGGGGCGGGGGCGTAGGTGGCGCGGCGCAGCAGCGAGCGGATGCGGGCCACGAGCACGTTGGTGTCCACGGGCTTGACCACGTAGTCGTCGGCGCCGGCCTCCAGACCGGCGACGATGTCCAGCCCGTCGCCGCGGGCCGACATCATCAGGACCGGGACCAGGCTGGTCTCCCGGACCTTGCGGCACAGGCCGATCCCGTCGAGGCCGGGCAGCATCACGTCGAGGATCAGCAGGTCGAAGTCCTCGTCGCGGAAGGATTCGAGGCCCGTGAGCCCGTCGGCGGCGGCCCGCACCGTGTATCCGTAGCGCTCCAGCGAGACGGCGAACGAGCGGCGCATCAGCTCGTCGTCCTCCACCAGCAGCACGCGAACGGGTCGCGGAGCGGCAGGAGCCGGGGTGGGGGTGGACACGGGGGACGACTCCTGTTCGGCGGGCGGGGCGGGTACTGAAGGAACGATAGGGCCGCGGAAGCCGTGATTCCCTTCATCGCGGCCCCGCGCACCGATCAGATGGCGAATCAAGCGCTCTCCGATACCCGCCCGATACGAAGGGCCAGGGGGCTCGCTACGGCTGCGTCAGGATCTGCTTCGCCGCCGCGCGTCCCGTGGCGACGCAGGCGGCCACGCCCACGCCCTCGTACGCCGCCCCGCACAGGGCGATGCCCGGGAGCTTGCCGGCGGCCTCGCGGATGCGGGCGACGCGCTCGCGGTGCCCGACGCCGTACTGGGGCAGGCCCCGGTCCCAGCGGGTGACGCGGGTGGCCAGGGGTTCGCCCATGGGGCCCACCGCGTGGTGGAGTTCGGCGATCGCCGAGCGGACCAGGTGGCGGTCGGGGCGTCCGAGCAGCTCGTCCTCGCCGATGCGGCCGATGGAGGCGCGGAGCACGAAGGTCTCGGGGGCCGCGTCGTGGAGCCAGGACCACTTGTTGGAGAGGAAGGAGGCGGCCTTCAGGGTGTGGCCGTCGACCGGCGGGACCAGGAAGCCGTTGCCCTGGGGGAGGAAGTGGGCCTGGGCGCGGGAGAAGGCCATGGTGATGACGGCCGTCGATGCGTGCGGGATCGAGGAGAGCTCGGCCTCGGCGATCGGGGAGTGCGGGCGCAGCAGCTCCGCCGCCGCGAAGGCGGGGAGGGCCAGGATGACCGCGTCGGCCTCCATCGTGAGCGCGCCGTCGCCGGTCATGGCCTGGACGCGCCAGCGGCCGTCGGCGACCCGCTGGAGCGAGCGGGCCGTCGTCCCGGTGAGGATGCGGGCTCCGCAGGCCTCCGCGACGGCCGCCGGGAAGCGCCCGGTGCCGCCGACGACGCCCTGGACGGCCACGGCGCCCGAGCGGGGGGCACCCGCCGCGCGCATCCGGCGCAGGGCCGGGAGGAGCGGGGTGCCCTGTTCGGCGAGGGCCGCGATGCGGGGCATGGCCGCGCGCAGCGAGAGCCGCTCGGCGAGGCCTGCGTAGACCCCGCCCAGCATGGGTTCGATGAGCCGGTCCACGGCCTCCTGGCCGAAGCGGCCGGCCAGGTATTCGGTGACCGAGCAGTCCTCGGTGAGCGGGGTGGCCGGGAGGGTTTCCTCGGCGGCGACCCGCCGGACGCCCTCGGGGGAGAGCAGTCCGGTGCCGACCAGCGCGGAGGGGTCGGTGGGGACGCCCATCACGTGTCCGGCGGGCAGCGGGCGCAGGGCGCCGTTGGTCCAGATGGTGGTGGGGGCCTTCGCGGGATCGCAGAGGGCCTCGCCGAGTCCGACGGCGGCGGCCAGTTCCACGGCTTCCGGGCGCAGGGCCATGAGGGATTCCGCGCCCTCGTCGACGGTGATGCCGGCGATGGTGCCGGTCCGGAGCTTCCCGCCGACCTTGGCGTGGCTCTCCAGGACGGTCACGTCGGCCTGGCCGCGCAACTGCCATGCGGCGGCCAGGCCGCTGATACCGCCACCGATGACGATCACTGAACGCATTGTGTTCTCCCGTGGCCGGAGCCGTGGTCGATATGTTCCCATATGAAACTTATGGGAGCGGGGTGGGTCAGCGCCTCATGCTTTCGGTCAAAGCCCTGAGGTCCTCCTGATAGGGGAAGCTGCCGGGCTCGTACGCGCAGTACGGATCCGCCTCCAGCACGTCGCGCGTGAAGCCGTACGCCCGCGAGCGCGATCCGCCGCACACCGTCTTGAACTCGCACGCCCCGCACTTCCCGCGCAGCAGCGAGGGGTCGCGGAGCTTGGTGAAGAGCGCCGAGCCCCGGTAGATGTCGGTCAGCGGGTGGTTCTTCACGTTGCCCGCGGACAGCGGCAGGAACCCGCTGGGGTGCACCTCGCCGGTGTGCGAGATGAAGACGAAGCCGCGGCCCGAGGAGACGTCCATGGGCGGCCGGCGCACGGCCCGCCGCTCCCCGTCGAAGACCCCCAGCTCGCGGGCGCGGGCCGTCAGGCGCGCGTAGAGCGGGCCCAGGACGGGCTTCTCGCCGCGCGCGTCCAGGACGGTGCGCTGGAGCACGACCCGCCGGAAGTGGTGGCCCTCCGTCGTCTTGGTGGCCATCACCGCCCCGCAGTCGTACAGGAAGTGCAGGACGTCCTCGATCTCGGCGGCGGTCAGCGAGTCCAGCTGTTCGCCGCGCCCGGTCGGGACCAGCACGAAGCCCGACCACAGCATCGCGCCCTCGCGCTTGACCAGCGCCGCGATATCGGCCAGGTCCTCCAGGCTGTCGCGGGTGACCGTGGTGTTGATCTGCACCTTGAGCCCGAGCTCCCGGGCGGCCCGCCAGCCCTCCAGCGTCCAGTCGTAGACCCCGGGCACCCCGCGGAAGGCGTCGTGCCGCTCGGCCGTCGAACCGTCCAGGGACAGGGAGAGCGCGATGGCCCCCGCTTCCCGCACCGCTACGAGGTTCTCCCGGGTCAGGGTCGGCGTACCCGAGGGGGACACCGCGACGCGCAGGCCGAGCGAGGTCCCGTACGCGACCAGGTCGGTGAGGTCGGCGCGCTGGAAGGGGTCCCCGCCGGTGATCACGAAGAGCGGGCTGGGCTTGCCGAAGGCGGCGATCTGGTCCATCACCCGGCGGGCGTCCGCCCCGTCGAGCTCCTCGGGGTGGCGCAGGGTCTGCGCCTCGGCCCGGCAGTGCAGACAGGCCAGCGGGCAGGCCCGGGTGGCCTCCCAGATGACGATGAAGGGCCGGTCGGAGACCGCGTGGCGCGGGCTGCGGACGACGGAGTGGGCGGGGCGGCCGTGCGCGGGGCCGGAGCGGGCGCTCGCGGGACCGGGCCGGTCGTTCGCGGGACCGGGGCGGGGATTCACGAGACCCGCTCCCAGCCGCGCTTGCTCGGGCGGTTGGCGAGCTGCTTCGGGTCCCGCTTGCGGTAGACCACGTACGGCCGGAACAGGTACTTCAGCGGCACCGAGAACATGTGCACCAGGCGCGAGTACGGGATCAGCGCGAACAGTGTGAAGCCGAACAGGATGTGGAGCTTGAAGGCCAGCGGGGCGCCCGCCATCAGCTGGTAGTCCGGGGTGAAGGTGAACAGGCTGCGGAACCACACGGAGATGCCGTCGCGGTAGTTGTAACCGTCCGTCATCCCGGCCGAGTTCAGCAGCGTCGCCGTCAGCCCGAGGATCATCGCGCCGAGCAGGAACGAGTACATCAGGTGGTCGCTGCGCAGCGTCGCCCGGCGCACGGCCGGCACCTTGAAGCGCCGGTAGACCAGGATCCCGATGCCCACGGCGGCCGCGACGCCCGCGACCGTGCCGGTGGTCAGTGCCAGCAGGTGGTACGCGTGGTCGCTCAGGCCCACCGCGTCCGTCCAGCTCTTCGGGACGAGCAGGCCGACCACGTGGCCCACGATCACGAAGAGCATGCCGAAGTGGAAGAGCGGCGAGCCGATGCGCAGCAGCCGCGACTCGTGCAGCTGCGAGGAGTGCGTGGTCCAGCCGAACTTGTCGAACCGGGCCCGCCAGACCGTGCCCGCGATCAGCAGGGCGATCGAGACGTACGGCAGTACGCCCCACAGGAGGAGGTCCATCAGGCGGGCATCCTTTCGGAGGCTACGGAAGCGGCGGAAGCCGTCGTGGGCCAGGGGAGGTCGGTCGGGGCGGCCGAGGGGAAGTCGTCGGGCATGTCGAGGCCCGGCCCGAAGGGCTCCAGCGCCGAGCCCGCGCCCACCAGCTCCTGCGGCGGCCCGTTCTTCGCGAGGGCCTTGGCCTCCGCCTTGGTCTCGGGGGAGGGTCCGGGCAGCGTCGCGCAGACGGCCTCCAGGACCCGGGCGTACGGGGACCCGGACTCGGTGAGCGCCAGGCGCAGCAGCTCCAGCCCGGCCCGGTGCTCCTGGAGCAGCCGGGTGCCGGCCTCCTCCTCGCGGGCGGCGAACTCCAGGGCCACCGGCAGGAAGTCGGGCAGCTCCTCGCCCGCGAACTCCAGCCCGAAGTCCCGGTAGATCCGCTTCAGCCGGACCAGGGACAGCCCGCGCCGGCGGGTGTCCCCGTCGACCCACCAGGTGAGGTAGAGGCAGCGCCGGTTGCGGGTGTCGAAGGTCGAGGTGTACTGGGAGCACAGCTCGATCGGGGTCTGCCGCTCGGCCTCGTCGAGGAACGCGCCGAGCAGTGCGGCCGGTTCGGCGGCCGCCCCGGCGAGGGCCGCACGGAGCCGCGGGAGTTCGTCGTGGAAGTAGTCGCCGGGGTACTGCAGTACGCAGCCCGCGACCAGGCGTACCAGTGCATCGCCACTCATCGGGTGCCGGATCACGGACGCCTCCTCGTATCCCCGAGGTTGAGCATCACCCGGGGTTCGGGGAGCGCGCCGACCGGGCAGCCCTGGTCCACGTCGCTCAGCGGGTGGGAGTCGGCCAGCGCGTCTGCCTCGGCGCGGGCGGCGCTGGGGACCACGAAGCGGTCCTCGATCTTGGCGATGGCGAGGAGGCGGAACATGTCCTCCATCTCCTGCCCGGACAGGCCGACGGCGTTCGCGATGGACTCGTCCCGCTCCTCGCCCAGGTTGACGCGGCGCATGTAGGCGCGCATCGCGGCCATCCGGCGCAGCACCGCCTCCACGGGCACGGTGTCACCGGCGGTGAGGACCTCGGCGAGGTACTCGACGGGGATGCGCAGGGACTCGATGGCGCCGAACAGGTTCCCGGCGTCCTCGCCGTCGCTGCCGGTGGCGGCGACCGCCTCGACGACGGGGGAGAGCGGCGGGACGTACCAGACCATCGGCATCGTCCGGTACTCCGGGTGGAGCGGGAGGGCGACCTGGTAGGTGGCGATCAGGTCGTAGACCGGGGAGTCGCGGGCCGCGTCGAGCCACTCGTCGGTGATGCCGGCCGCGCGGGCGGCGGCGATCACGGCGGGGTCCGCGGGGTCCAGGAAGCACTCCACCTGGGCGGGGTACAGATCGTGCTCGTCCTCGACCGCGGCGGCCTCGGCCACCTTGTCGGCGTCGTAGAGCATGACGCCGAGGTAGCGCATCCGGCCCACGCAGGTCTCCGAGCACACCGTCGGCATGCCGACCTCGATGCGCGGGAAGCAGAACGTGCACTTCTCGGCCTTGCCGGTCTGGTGGTTGAAGTACACCTTCTTGTACGGGCATCCGGTCACGCACATCCGCCAGCCGCGGCACTGGTCCTGGTCGACCAGGACGATGCCGTCCTCCTCGCGCTTGTACATCGCGCCCGAGGGGCAGGAAGAGACGCACGCGGGGTTGAGGCAGTGCTCGCAGATGCGCGGGAGGTAGAACATGAAGCTCTGCTCGAACTCGAAGCGGATCTTCTCGCCTACCGCGTCGCGGATCTTCTCGATGATCGGGTCCTGCGGGGCGTGCGTGGGCGCGCCGCCGAGGTTGTCGTCCCAGTTCGGACCCCACTCGATCTTGTCGATGGGCTCGCCGGTGAGCTGGGAGACGGGCCGGGCGGTGGGCATGTCGTCGCCCGCCGGGGCCTCGGTGAGGTTCTTGTACTCGTAGGTCCAGGGCTGGTAGTAGTCGTCGATCTCCGGCAGGTCCGGGTTCGCGAAGATCTTGCCCAGCTTGGCGAGCCGGCCGCCCGCCTTGAGGCGGAGCTTGCCGGAGCGGGTGCGCTCCCAGCCGCCCTTCCACTTCTCCTGGTCCTCCCAGCGGCGCGGGTAGCCCTGGCCGGGGAGGGTTTCGACGTTGTTGAACCAGACGTACTCGGTGCCCTGCCGGTTGGTCCACGCCTGCTTGCAGGTGACCGAGCAGGTGTGGCAGCCGATGCACTTGTCGAGGTTCATGACCATGGCTACTTGGGCCATAACGCGCACGATTAGAACTCCACCTTCTGGTCGCGGCGGCGGATGACCGTCACCTCGTCGCGCTGGTTGCCGGTCGGGCCGAGGTAGTTGAAGGCCCAGGTGAGCTGGGCGTATCCGCCGATGAGGTGGGTGGGCTTGAGCATCACCCGGGTCAGCGAGTTGTGGATGCCGCCGCGACGGCCGGTCTTCTCCGTCTTGGGGACGCCGACCGTGCGCTCCTGCGCGTGGTTCATGTAGACCGTGCCGGGCGGCATCTTGTGGGAGACGATCGCGCGGGCGGTGATCACGCCGTTGCGGTTGACCGCCTCGATCCAGTCGTTGTCCGCGACGCCGATCGCGTCGGCGTCCTGCGGGGACATCCACACCGTCTGGCCGCCGCGGCCCAGGGTCATCATGTAGAGGTTGTCCTGGTACTGGCTGTGAATCGCCCACTTGTTGTGCGGGGTCAGGTACCGGACCGCCACCGACTTGGCCTTCTCGTCGACGGTGCCGAGCTCGGGCTCCCCGTACAGGGTGTGCATGTTCAGCGGCGGCTTGTAGACGGGGAGGGACTCCCCGACCTCGTGCAGCCAGTCGTGGTCGATGAAGAAGTGCTGGCGGCCGGTGAGGGTGTGCCAGGGCTTGAGGTGCTCGGTGTTGATCGTGAAGGCCGTGTACCGGCGCCCGCCGGACTCCGAGCCCGACCACTCGGGCGAGGTGATCACCGGGACCGGGCGGGCCTGGGTGTCGGCGAAGGTGATCCGCTTGCCCTCGGCCTCGGCGGCCAGGTGGGCCATCGGGGTGCCGACCTTCTTCTCCAGGGTCTCGAAGCCCTGGGTGGCGAGGCGGCCGTTGCTGGTGCCGGAGAGGGAGAGGATCGCCTCGCAGGCCTGCTGCGCGGTCTCCAGGCGCGGGCGGCCGTCGGCGACGCCGCCGCGGACCGTGCCGTTCTTCGCGCCCAGGTAGGCGACCTCCTCGGCCACGTCGAAGGTGACCGCCTTCGTGGTCACGCCCAGCTTGTCGACGAGCGGGCCGAGCGCGGCGAACTTCTCGCCGACCGCCCCGTAGTCCCGCTCCACGACCGCCAGGTTGTACATGGTCCGGCCCGGTACGGGCTCGCACTCGCCCTTCGACCAGTCCAGCGCGACCCCGCCGGGCTGCGCCATCTCGCCGCCCGGGGTGTCGTGCTGCAGGGCGGTGGCGACCAGGTCCTTGCGTACGCCCAGGTGGGTCTTGGCGAGCTCGCCGAAGCGCTCGGCCAGGCCCTTGAAGGCGTCGTAGTCGGAGCGGGCCTGCCACGGCGGGTCCACGGCCGGGGTGAAGGCGTGCAGGAAGGGGTGCATGTCCGTGGAGGACAGGTCGTGCTTCTCGTACCAGGTGGCCGCGGGGAACACCACGTCGGAGAGCAGCGTCGTGGACGTCATCCGGAAGTCCATGGACATGAGCAGGTCGAGCTTGCCCTCCACGTCCTCCTCCCGGTACGTCACGTCCTTGGGCGTGCAGCGCGGCCCGTCCTCGGGCAGGTTGGAGTGGGTGCCCAGGAGGTGCTTGAGGAAGTACTCGTTGCCCTTGGAGCTGGAGCCCAGCAGGTTGGCCCGCCACACGTTCAGCACGCGCGGCCAGTTGTGCGGGGCGTCCGGGTCCTCGCCGGCGAAGCCGAGCGTGCCCTCCTTGAGCCGGCGAACCGTTTCCGCGATGGGGTCGGCCGCCTCGCCCAGCTCCAGCGGGTTGCGGTCGAAGGTCGGGTACGAGGGCATCCAGCCCATCCGGGTGCTCGCCGCCAGGCAGTCCGAGCCCGTCATGCCCTCGAAGGCGCCCGACGCGAGCGGAGAGGCCAGCGCCTCCGCGGGCAGGGTGTCGTAGCGCCACTGGTCGGTGTGCAGGTAGAACCAGGCCGCGCCGATCATCTGGCGCGGCGGGCGCGACCAGTCGGAGGCGGCGGCCAGCGTCGCCCAGCCGGTGACCGGACGGCACTTCTCCTGGCCGACGTAGTGGCCCCAGCCGCCGCCGTTGCGGCCCTGGCAGCCGGTGAGGGTGAGCAGGGCCAGGAAGGAGCGGTAGATGGTCTCCGAGTGGAACCAGTGGTTGGTGCCGGCGCCCATCAGGATCATGCAGCGGCCGTTGGACTGCTCGGCGGTCTGCGCGAACTCCCGCGCCACGCGCGCCGCCTGGGCCGCCGGGACCGAGGTCAGCGACTCCTGCCAGCCGGGGGTGCCCGGGGCGCTCGCGTCCTCGTAGCCGGTGGGCCACACGCCGGGCAGGCCCTCGCGGCCGACCCCGTACTGGGCGAGCATCAGGTCGAAGACGGTCGTGACGAGCCGGTCGCCGCCGGCGGTCGCGAGACGCCGTACGGGCACGCCGCGGCGGATCGTGCCGCGCGGCTTCCCGTCCTGGTCCATGCCCCGCTCGTCGTCCTCGAAGCGGGGGAGGACGATCTCCACGCTCTCGTCGGCGGTGCCGTGGAGGGTCAGCCGCGGGACGGTGTCACCGAGGTCGAGGTTCCACTCGGGCTTCTCGTTCTTGCCCCAGCGGTGGCCGAGCGTGCCGTTCGGCACGACGGCCTCGCCGGTCGTGTCGTCGACCAGCACGGTCTTCCACTGCGCGTTCTCCGCCTCCTGGCCGAGATCGGCGGCGGTGACGAACTTCCCGGGAACCAGGCCCTGTTCGGTTTCGGTGAGGGACACCAGGAAAGGCAGGTCCGTGTACTGGCGGACGTAATCCGTGAAGAAGGGGGTCTGCTTGTCGACGAAGAATTCCTTGAGGATGACGTGGCCCATCGCGAGGGCCAGCGCACCGTCGGTACCGGGGTGCGGGTGCATCCATTCATCGGCGAATTTGGTGTTGTCCGCGTAATCCGGGGAAACGGTGACGACCTTCTGGCCGCGGTAGCGGGCCTCGGCCATCCAGTGGGCGTCCGGGGTGCGGGTGACGGGGACGTTCGAGCCCCACATCATCAGATAGGCGGCGTCCCACCAGTCGCCCGACTCGGGGACGTCCGTCTGGTCCCCGAACACCTGCGGGGAGGCCACCGGGAGGTCGGCGTACCAGTCGTAGAAGGACAGCATCGGCGCGCCTATGAGCGAGTGGAAGCGGGCGCCGGCCGCGTGCGAGGCCATCGACATCGCCGGGATCGGCGAGAAGCCCGCCACCCGGTCCGGGCCGTGCTCCTTGATCGTGTGCACGTGCGCGGCGGCGACGATCTCCGTCGCCTCCTCCCACGTCGCCCGCACCAGCCCGCCCTTGCCGCGCGCCTGCTGGTACGTACGCCGGCGGACCGGGTCGGACTGGATGTCGGCCCAGGCCTCGACCGGGTCCCCCAGGCGCGCCTTGGCCTCGCGGTACATCTCCAGCAGGGTGCCGCGCACGTACGGGTAGCGCACCCGGGTGGGGGAGTAGGAGTACCAGGAGAACGAGGCGCCGCGCGGGCAGCCGCGGGGCTCGTACTCGGGGCTGTCGGGGCCAACGGAGGGGTAGTCGGTGGACTGGGTCTCCCAGGTGATGATCCCGTCCTTGACGTAGACCTTCCACCGGCAGGACCCGGTGCAGTTCACGCCGTGGGTGGAGTACACGACCTTGTCGTGGCTCCACCGGTCCCGGTAGAAGGCCTCCGCCGCACGGCCGCCGGTGTGGTGGACGGTCCGCAGGTCGTCCGAGACCTCGGCGGTCCGGAAGAAGCTGCCCGCCTTGATCAGCGATTCGACGGCGTCCTGGTGTCGGTCGCGTACGTCGCGTCCGTCGCGGTCTTCGCGTTCGTGGCGCTCGTGCAAGGCGACCCTCCAGGCCGGAATAAAAGGCGGTGCGTGAGGTCCGGGCAAGAAGACCCAGACACGACGCTACGCCCGGCGCGGAGGCGAATCCGATGACAAAGGTCCCGTACGGGCGTGACCTAATCCCGGTCTTTCACAGGCCGAGTGGATGCACGCTGGAAGAGGTCAACTCCGTTGCAGAGGCGGAAAATTACGCGTCCGAATACCAGTTATCCGGATTTCGACGAGTGGAAGGCTTCGCCGAGGTGTCCCGGAACAGGGGAAAGAAAACGGCCTGGATCCCGGACCAGCACGGGGCCTGGGCGATGCTCACGGTGCCCTTCCTCGCGGGTGCGTTCCTCTCGCCGCATCCCGGAGCGCGGCACGCCCTGCTCCTGGCGGCCTGGCTCCTCGGCTACGCCGCGGTCTTCCACGCCCAGCAGTGGCTGCGCCTGCGCCGGGTCGCGGCCCGGCGCCCTCAGGTGGCCCGGCGGCACGTCCGCCCGGCGCTCGTCCTCGGTGCGGCGACCGCCCTGGCGGGCATCCCGCTCGCGGCGCTCCACCCCTGGCTGCTGCTCGCGGGCGCGGCGGCGGCGCCCTTCGTGGCCGTGAACTCCTGGTTCGCGCACGCCAACCGCGAGCGGGCCCTGGTCAACGGGCTGGTCGCGGTGGTCCCGGCGTGCGGAATGCTGCTGGTGGCCGCCCGGCTGGGCGGCGGCGGACTGCCGTGGGCGCCCGCCGCCGCCTGCCTGCTGTACTTCGCGGGCACGGTCCCGTACGTGAAGACGATGATCAGGGAGCGCAACTCCCCTACGTACTACTGCGGTTCGGTGGCCTACCACGCGGTGGCCACCGCCCTGGCGGCCTGCCTCTCCCCGTGGCTGGCCCTTCCCTTCGCGGCCTACCTGGCCCGGGCCGCCGCGCTCCCCGGCCGCGGGCTCAAGGTGGCGGTGGTCGGAGCCGTCGAGATCGTGGGGTCGGCGGCCCTGCTGGCTTCGCTGCTGCTGGTCTTCTAGTGCTTCGGAGAGGTGCGCCGGGGCCGCGTCAGAGGGGCAGCGAGCGGAACTCGTCCAGGACGGCGAAACCGGTGCTGTCGTACAGGCTCATCGCCACCTCGTTGCCGCCGAAGACGTTGAACATCATCACCTCGTCGCCGCCCTGCCGGGTGGCCCACTCGCCGACGGCCATCGCGGCCCGCCCGTAGCCCTTGCCGCGGTGCTCCTCGTACACCTCCAGCGAGAAGCCGAAGGTGACGCCCGGCAGGAAGCCGTGGTTCACCCAGCCCGTGCCGATCACCTGCCCGTCCGCCTCCATCGCGTAGAAGGCGTGCCCGGGGGTGCGGTGGCCCTGCGGGAGGGACCGGGCGAAGTCCTCGTCGGACTTGGCCCTGGCCTGCTCCGGGGTCAGGGCCCCGGCCCGGACGATGTCCGCGACGTACGCGGCCTCCTCGGCGGCGTACCAGGCGGGGTACTCCTCCTCGGTGAGCGGGCGGACGCCGAGGCCCGGCGGCAGGACCGGCCGCTCGGCGGCGGCCCGCATCCGGTTCTGGCCCCGCACGGGGTAGCCGGCGAAGACCGCGTGCGAGGGGTCGGCGGCGCCGCCGAGCCGGACCTCCACCCGCCCGGCGCCCCGCTCGGCGCACCAGCGCTCGGCCCACGCACGGGCGTACTCCGCGGAAGGGCCCGGCTCCGCCGTCAGATCGTGGATCCGGCCCACGACCGCCCCGTTGTCCTCGGACACCCCGACCGCGATCCATCCGGCGCCGTCCGCGGCCACCGTCCAGCCGTCGACACCCTTCAGCGCCCGCTCCAGCAGGGCCCGGGCGAGGGGCTCCGAACAGCCCGCGGCCCGGTACCCGGCGAGGACCCGCTCCTCGAAGCCGGCCCGCCACTCGCTCTGGTCGGTGACGACCTGTATTCCGTTCATCCGGCCAGCCTAGGCAGGGCCGCCGACAGGACTCCAGGGGATTTGGACCGGCGGGGGGATGCGGGCCGCCGGGAGGACGCACGCCGCCGGGGGGATGCGGACCGCCCGGATGTTCAGATCGCTTCCTTGCGGGTCAGGAAGTTGAAGGAGATCCATCCCGGCAGCACCGGCAGCCAGAAGGTCACCACGCGGAACAGCAGCACCGCCGAGAACGCCACCTGGCCGTCCAGGCCCGCCGCGACCAGGCCCAGGGTCAGAGCGCCCTCCACCGCTCCGATGCCGCCCGGCGTCGGAGCGGCCGAACCCAGGGCGTTGCCCGCCAGGAAGACCACCGCGATGCTCGCGTAGCTGATGGCCTCGCCGCCGCCGAAGGCACGGATCGAGGCGTCCAGGCACATCACGAAGCAGCCCGTCAGCAGCAGCATCCCGCCGATGCCGGTCAGCAGCTTCTGCGGCCGCTGGAGCACGTCCAGCATGCGCGGCACCACTCCCGCGAACAGGGCCCGCACCCGGGTCGCCACGAACTTGCGCAGGAAGGGCACGGCCGTGACCACCAGCACCAGCACGGCCACCGTCAGCAGACCCGCGATGACCGTCCTCGACGGGGTCATCTCGGGGGTCTTCTCGGTCCCCGTCAGATAGCCGAAGGACAGCAGCAGCAGGATGTGGCTCGCCAGCCCGAACAGCTGCGAGGCGCCCACACTGGCCACCGCCAGCCCCGGCCGGATGCCGGCCCGCTGGAGGAAGCGGGTGTTCAGCGCGACACCGCCGACCGCCGCCGGAGCCACCAGCTTCACGAAGGATCCGGCGACCTGCGCCAGTACCGTCCGCAGGAACGGCACCCGCTCGGGCACGAAGCCCAGCAGGCTCATCGCCGCCGCGAAATAGGTGAGCGCCGAGAAGGCGAGCGCCACCCCGACCCAGCCCCACTGCGCGTCGCCGATGGTGGTGGCGAAGTCCACGTGCGCGATCTGCGTGACCAGGAAGTACGCACCGAACGCGCCCGCGATGAACGACACCAGCGTGCGCGGCCGGATCCGCTCCAGCCGGGCCGGCTCCACCGGCGCCTGCGGGCGGATCAGCAGCACCTGCTGGCGGATCTGGCTCAGCAGATCCTCCTCGCGGGCCCCGTCGAGCGCGTCGTCCAGGGCCTTCTTCTCGGCCTTCTTCTCGACCTTGTCGATGGCGGAGCGCGCCGAGGAGGAGTCCGCCCCGCGCGCGGCCTTCGCCGCCCGCGAGGACTCCAGTACGGCCTCCCGCTCCCGGTCCGCCCGCTCCCGCGCCAGCTTGCGCAGCGTCGCCCGGGTGGAGCGGCTCAGCGCGATCGGCTGGAGCAGCGGCAGACAGTCCGCCACCGCGTCCGGGCCGAGCACCGACACCGCCGAGGCCACCGAACGCTGGGCGCCGACCCGCAGGCCGAGGGTGGTGAGCAGCTGCGCGATGTCCATGCGCAGCACGAGGTCGCCGGCCGCGATCTCGCCGCCGCGCAGGTCGGTCAGGGTGATGGTGGCCGCCGGGGCGCCGTCGCCGGCGCTGCCGGAACGATCCACCACGAGGGCGTCCCCGGTCAGCCGCCGGTGTGCGATCCGCCGCGACTGCAGGGCCCGTACCTGCTGCCAGGCGTTGCGGCTCAGCTCGTCGGTGATCTCCTCGTCGGCCAGCGAGTCCAGGCTGCGACCGCCCAGGTGCTCGTATACGAGCATCACGGCGTCCGGACCCAGCTCGGAGGTGGCGATGAGCTTGGGCGCGTTGGCACCGGCCGCGATGGCCGCGTACGCGAGCAGCGCCTCCTGCTCCAGCGCCTGGCGCAGGGACTGCAGACTGCGCCGGGTGGTGATCCCGCGCAGCGTGAGGCGGCGCCAGACCCGGTAGTAGAAGCCCTGGGCCTGCTGCTCCCGGTCCACGACGGTGACGTCGAGCGGCGGGCCCTCCTCCAGGGTGACGTGGTAGCGCCGCCCGCGGTCGCTGACCTCGGTGCTGTCGCCGCCTTCCGGGGACTCCGCGCGCATCGCGCTGACCGGCTGGAAGCCGACCCGGCGCAGGCCCGCGAGGAGGTTCTGCCCGGTGGGGCGGACGTTCGGCGAGCCGACCGCGTACAGGGTTCCGTACGCGACGCTCCAGCCGATCAGCACGGTCAGGATGATCGAGAACGGGGTGGTGTAGCCGCCGACCAGCATCGCGAAGGCGTCCAGCAGCAGGACCACCCACAGCGCGACGCGCCAGCGCGGGCGCCGGGTCATCCCGACGGCGGTCATGTACGCGATCACGGGCGCGAGGTAGCCGTGCACCGGATCCGTGAGGGCCCCGCCGGCCCCGGTGGGGCGGGTGAGGGCTTCCTGGATGGTCTCGGGGGCTCCCTGGGAGACCCACAGGTCGGTGGCGAGGGTGACCCCGTGCGCGAGGACGGCGGCGAGCACGCCGTCGGCGATGCGCAGCCCGTCGCGTTTGATCAGCCGCTCGATGGCGAAGGCCACGGGGACGAGGAGCACCGCGATGCTCGACACCAGACCGGCGACCTTGATCAGCACGTCGGGCGCCTGCCCGGTGCCGTTGCTGATGTCGGCCTCCAGACCCGCGGTGGTGCCGTGGGCGAAGGCGGCGATGGCGAGGACGACGGCGATGCCGAGGACCCCGACGAGGAGGCGTACGAGGTCGGAGGGGCGGTGCACGCGGGCGGCGAGCAGCGGCTCGTCGACCTCGACCTGGTCGGCGGCCGTCGGGGTGTGGCCGTGCGGGGTCTCGAGGTCGTCGGGGACCGGGGCGGGGGCGGGTTTCTGCGCCGGTGCCGCTTCAGCTTCCGGTGCCGTATCCGCTTGCGCTTGCGCTTCCGCTTCCGGAGACAGGGGCAGGGGCGAGCCGGCGTGCATATCGTCCTCGCGACCCGGTGGCGGGCCTTCGTCTGCGCGCGCGCCGTCGTTCGTCGCCGCGCCGTCCGGAGGACTCACACCCTGCTCCCTTCCCGTCACTTCCGTCTCTTCTTGATCACGTATCACGCGTCACCGCCCGGAAGATGGTGGCACGGACCGGCGCCCCCGGGGGGCAGCAGGGTGCGAGCCGGTCCGGAACACGGGCTTCCACGCGCTTGCCGCCCCCTTGTCGGTCCGGTGCGGCACCATGGGCCGAATGAGCGAAGAGCTGCCGCCGTACGCGGAGCGGGTGCTGGAGGCGGCCGAGCGGATTCCGCCCGGCCGGGTGATGACGTACGGCGACGTAGCGGAGTGGCTCGGGGAGGGCGGACCCCGCCAAGTCGGCCGCGTCATGGCCCTGTACGGGGGAGCCGTGCCCTGGTGGCGGGTGGTGCGGGCGGACGGCCGCCCGCTGCCCGGCAGCGAACCGCGGGCGCTGGAGAACTACCGCGCCGAGGCCACCCCGCTGCGCCTGACCGGCGACGGCGAACCGCGGCTCGACATGCGGCGGGCGCGCTGGGACGGGGACGGCGGGGACGCAGCGCGGGACGAAGGTCACATGTGACAGCTTCGGCCATGCGCGGCCCGGAGGGGTGGTCGAAGGGACGTGCGAAGCCCCGTACGGGGGACGCGTGGGACCGGATGGCAGTGAGGACGGCAGTACCGGGGAAACTGCGCCCGCCGCGCGCAGTGCCGTAGCGTTGCCTCTTCGGCTCCGGCTCAGGCCGCCGTTTCGGCCAAGGCTCCGGCCAAGGCTTCGGCTCCGGCCTCGGCCAGGGCTCAGGCCTCGGCCAGGGCTCAGGCTTCGGCTTCGGCCGCGGCCACCGCCCGGGCCGTCACCACAGCAGCAACCGCTGCGGCAGCGACCGCCGCAACGGCAGACCCACCAGGACCGGCACCCCACGTGAACACCTCTTCCTCCGACGGCCACCGCACCGAGCGGCGGCGTGCGCGGACCCCGGACGCGTACCGCCTGGTGCGTACCGGTGCGGAGCGGGTGGATCCTCCTGTGCTGGACGCAGCACAGCGCGCGGTGGTTGAGCACACCGGCGGTCCGCTGCTCGTCCTGGCCGGACCGGGCACCGGAAAGACGACCACGCTGGTCGAGGCGGTCGCGGCCCGCGTGGAGTCCGGAACCGACCCCGCACGCATCCTGATCCTCACCTTCAGCCGCAAGGCCGCGGTGGAACTGCGCGACCGGACCGCCCTGCGCCTCGGCGGCGCACGCGCCCCGCAGGCCACCACCTTCCACTCCTTCTGCTACGGACTGGTCCGCTCCCACCAGGACGCGGAACTCTTCGCGGACCCGCTGCGCCTCCTGTCCGGCCCGGAGCAGGACGTCATGGTCCGTACCCTCCTCGAAGGCCAGCGCCGGATCCGCTCGATCCGCTGGCCCGACGACCTGCGGGCCGCACTGACCACGCGCGGCTTCGCGGACGAGGTCCGCGCGGTGCTCGCCCGCGCCCGCGAACTGGGCCTGGGCCCCGAAGCCCTCTCCGACTTCGCGTCCCGCCTCGGCCGGCCGGACTGGAAGGCGGCGGCGGCCTTCCTCGCCGAGTACCTGGACGTCCTGGACCTCCAGGGCACCCTCGACTACGCGGAACTCCTCCACCGCGCCGTCCTCCTGGCGGAACGCACCCCCTCCCTCTCGTCCCTGTACGACGTGATCTACGTGGACGAGTACCAGGACACCGACGCCTCCCAGCTGCGCCTGCTGCGCGCCCTGGCCGGCCCCGCCGGCCGGCTGACCGCCTTCGGTGACCCCGACCAGTCGATCTACGCCTTCCGCGGCGCGGACATCAACAACATCCTCGACTTCGAAACCTCCTTCCCCGGAGCCGAGGTCCGCGCCCTCACCACCTCCCGCCGCTCCTCCTCGGCCCTCCTGGCCGCCACCCGCCACCTCACCACCCGCATGGCGCTGCCGCGCCTGCCCTCGGCGGCGGTACGGGCCCACCGCGCGCTCGCCTCGACCCGCGAGGGCGGCCGCGTCGAGGTGTTCACCTACCCCACCGCCGGCGCGGAACTGGACAACATCGCCGACATCCTGCGCCGGGCCCACCTGGAAGAGGGCGTGCCCTGGCAGGACATGGCCGTCCTGGTCCGCGCGGGCGGCCGCACCCTCCCCCAGATGCGCCGCGCCCTGATCGCAGCGGGAGTCCCGGCCGAAACCGACGGCACGGACTCCCCCCTCCGCCACGAACCGGCCATAGCCCCCCTCCTCACCGCCCTCCGCACCCTCGCCGAATCCGCCCTCCCCCCCAACGCCACGGACACCGAACCAGCCGACCCGGAGCCCGCACCCGCCCCGGCCGGGGCTGAGGTCATGCCCGCCGACGGTGTCGGAGCGAGCGGTCGCGCTGACATCCCTGGCACGGCCGCCGTCCTTGCCGCCGAGGGCGGCACCGTGCCGCCCGGCCAGGGGGCCGCACCCGGCTCCGCCGGGGCTGAGGACGTGCCCGCCGACGGTGTCGGATCGGCGCCCGGCGCCGAGACTGCCGACGCGAGCGTCCCTGCTGGCACCCCCGGGGTGGCCGGCACGGCCACCGCCCTTGCCGCGGAGGGCGGCGCCGACCGGCCCGGCCTGGAGGCCGTGCCTGACCCCGCCGGGGCTGAGGGCATGCCCGCCGACGGCACCGCCTCCGCGCCCGGCGCCGAGGCTGCCGGTGTGGGCGGGCTTGCTGCCGCACCTGGTGCGGCCGGCACGGCCACTGCCCTTGCCGTCGAGGGCGGCACCGGGCTGTCCGGCCCGGAGGCCGTGCCCGGCTCCGCCGGGGCTGAGGGCGTGCCCGGCGACGGTGTCGCAGCGAGCGGTCTCGCCGGCACCCCTGGGGCGGCCGCCGTTCTTGCCGCCGAGGGCGGCGCCGGGCCGGCCGGCCCGGGGGCCGTGCCCGGCTCCGCCGGGGCTGAGGGCGTGCCCGGCGACGGTGTCGCAGCGAGCGGTCTCGCCGGCACCCCTGAGGCGGCCGCCGTTC